>CABQIW010000022.1 GCA_902464295.1 uncultured Eggerthella sp. | reverse complement strand
GCATCGAAGTCTTCAACGGCGGTTTCTGCTTCAGCGCGAATGTCGTACTCGAGCTTTTCGAGGTCAGCGCGTGCGATGCGATCTTTTTCTTCATTTGAGATATCCATGGTGAACACCCTCCCTAAAGTGGTTCTTTTGATACTTCTATTGTAGTAATACGCACGTGAAATGCGATTACCGTAGGGTGACCGTTTCTTTTCGTCTTGGCTACAACCTTCCGCATGACGCTGGATAGCTCACTTAGGCGAAAAAATGCTCGTTTTCATCTTGGGTGCTCCTCTTACCTGTGGTATAGTGCTAGGGCTTGTTTGAAACATACGGCATAACCATGCCTGTGAACATTGAACGATAAATGGAGTTGATCAAGAATGTCCAAAGTATGTGAGATCTGCGGTAAAGCACCGAGCGCTGGTCGTAATGTCAGCCATTCTCATCGTGTTACCAATCGTACCTTCCGTCCGAACATCCAGAAGGTCACGATCAAACTCAATGGCAAGGTCAAACGTGCGAACGTTTGCACGAAGTGTCTCAAAGCAGGTAACGTCGAGCGCGCATAACAGCCATTCTCGTCCTGTTCTCGAAGACCACTCATGATGGGTGGTCTTTTTTGTGTAAAATGAAGCTCTAGCCCTAACTGGCGTGGTCATTCCTGACCATTGCCTATCGAAAGGAGCGCTATGAATACCGATATTCCTGGAGATCTGATCGTCTCTGAAGAGGTTCTGGCAGATATCGCTGGACATGCTGCTCTCCAGTGCTATGGCGTGGTTGGCATGGCTCAACCAGCTGCTGCTAATGGTCTTGCGAAATTCCTTCCCCAGTCTCCCTTGCGCAAGGGTGTCATCGTCTCAGTGGATGAAGATGGGGTGCTCATCAGTCTCTATGTTGTTCTTGAGCATGGGGTCAATATCAATGTCGTATCGACCAATCTCGTCGATCAGGTTACCTTCGCACTTGAAGAATTCGTTCAAGCCCCGCTCAAGGGAATCGATGTGCACGTACAGGGAATCAAAGTTCGTTAGAGCTATTCGCTCGAAGCTGAATCGCTCACACGAGGAGTCATTTGAATGAGTAATTACAGTTCCAATGATGTGGCAAACGCCATCGCTGCTGCTGCAAAAGCTTTGGATGCACGCAAGGATGAGATCAATCGACTGAATGTTTTCCCTGTGCCAGATGGCGATACGGGAACGAATATGTCGCTCACGCTTGCCATGGTTGTGGAAAACCTTGCCGCGTTGCCGATCGGCGCTTCGAATGCCGATAAGCGTCGCGCCATCACCACTGGTGCGCTCATGGGTGCACGTGGCAATTCTGGTGTTATCACCTCGCAGATTCTGCGCGGCCTGTGCGAAGGCTTTGATGGCCATGAAGATTTCGATATTGATGCGATCGGCGATGCCTTCGCTAAGGCGGTCGAAGTCGCGTTCAATGCGGTACGCAAGCCGGTCGAAGGCACGATCCTCACGGTGCTGCGCGATACGGCGGAAGCGGCGCGTCCCGCGAAGAAGAACCGTCCAAGTCTCGAAGAATATCTCCAGAACATCGTGAATGCTGCATATGCTTCCGTTCAGCGCACACCCGACCTGCTTCCGGTCTTGAAGGAAAATGGTGTGGTCGATGCGGGTGGTTATGGCCTTGCGATCTTCTTCGACTCGTTCGTTGCTGCTCTTACGGGCCGCACTGAAGCGCTCGTCGATGAAATGGCGTTTGCGCGTACGGCTGCTCCGAAGGCGGAGATCGAGCAGATCAACGATTGGGAAGGTTCGAATTACACCTACTGCAACGAATTCCTCGTCCATACAGACGATCTCGACCAAGACGCAGCGCTCGACTTCCTCCAGACGATGGGCGATTGCGAACTGTGCGTCGGCAACGCGCCGGTCTATAAGGTACATGTTCACTCGAACACGCCCAACAAGGTGCTCGAGTATTTCCTCGATCGCGGTGCGGTCTCCGAAGTCCATATCCACAACATGAAGCTCCAAAGTGCAGCTCGCAGTGCTTCTCTTGAGGAAGATCAGGCTCAGGAGCGCAAGCCCATCGGTCTCGTTGCAGTCTGCGCAGGTTCGGGCAATGCTGCTATCCTTGAGAGCCTTGGTGTTGATGTAGTCGTTTCTGGTGGTCAAACAATGAATCCTTCCACGAAGGAATTGCTCGATGCGGTCAATCGCGTCAACGCCGATGCGGTCATCATCCTTCCTAACAATAAGAACATCATCATGGCTTCTCAGAGCTGTGCCGATGTTTCTGAAAAGCCCTGTGCGGTCGTCCCAACGACGAGCGTGCCTGAGGCATTCTCCGCCCTGTTCGTTTTCGACGAGAACGCTTCGCTTGAAGATAATGTCGAAGAGATGACCGAGGTAGCGGGCGAAGTGAAGACAGGCGAGGTAACGTGTGCGATCAAAGACGCAAAGGACGCTCACGGCAATCCCATCAAAGAAGGCGATACGATTGGCATCGCGGATGGTTCGATCGAAGTGGTGAGCGATAGCGTAGTCGATGCAACGCTTGGAATCCTCGCTGCCATGGAAGCCGAAGATGCCGACACGCTCACGATCCTTGCAGGTGAGGATCTTTCGCAAGAAGCGTTCGATTCGATCGTTGAGCGCATCGAAGAGGCGTATGAAGACATCGAGATCGACCCGCACCGCGGCGAGCAGCCGCTCTATCCGATCATCCTTTCGCTCGAATAAGAGGGCAACGTGCGCGAGGGCATAGCATCTTCCCAAACGAAAAAGGCGGCTCAGAAACGAGGTTCTGACCGCCTTTCTGCTACTTTGCGCTTCGATGGGCCTGTTGAGGCCGTTTCTCAGGTAAGCGCTCAGCGCGCGCGTGCATTATCAGTACGCGGGATCGAAGTGGTACGCGACCTGCTCGATCGGTTTCCCCGCCGCTACCTCGACATGTCTCAGGTGGTCACTATCGCGCAGGCGACCATCGGGCTTTCTTGCACGCTCGTTGCGCGCATCTATGAGACGAAGGTGAAGAAGCCTCGTCGTAATCTGAACATCCTCGAGATCACTCTTCTTGATAGTACGGGCACGCTCATTGTGACCTGCTTCAATCAACCTTGGCTTGCGGATAAGTTGCATAAGGACGACCTGGTGAGCGTATCGGGTACGATCGAATTCAACTATGGGTTCAAACGTATGACCAACCCCATTATCACCCGTCTTGAAGAAGCAGGGGAGGCACACGGCATCATCCAAGCCTTCCACGGATCGATCAACAAGCTCAGCCCGTCGATCGTGAAGCGCATGATCGCGCATGCGCTCGAAGAGGTGCGCTGCCTCTACGACCCCTTGCCGCTCTCGTTGCGCGAGCGCTACCGACTTTGTTCGCGCTATCAGGCCTATCGTGCGATCCATTTTCCCGAGAGCATCGAAGAGGTGGACATGGCGCGTAGGCGCTTGCTCTATGAGGAGTTGTTCTTCCTTGAGCTCCAGCTCATCACCGAACAGCGCGAACATGCAGAGCAATTTCCTGGTTTCGAGCAGGGCGCAGACGAAGCGCTCGTAAGCGAACTGGTACAAGTGCTGCCATTCGAGCTTACCAGTGAGCAGGCGGGTGCGCGCGATGAGATATGGGCGGATATGGCTGCTCCCAAAGCGATGGACCGCTTGCTCTTAGGAGATGTGGGCACGGGCAAGACGATCGTGGCATTCTGTGCATTGGTCTGCGCGGCGCGCCATGGCCATCAGGCGGTCATGGTCGGGCCTACCGAGATATTGGTGAAGCAGTATGCGCGTTCGCTCGGTCCGCTCCTCGATCGACTGGGCGTATCATGGTGCCTGCTCACGTCAACGACCCCAACAGATGAGAAGCAGCGCACGCTCCAAGCGCTTGCAGAGGGGCAGGTTTCGATCTGCTTCGGCACCCATGCGGTATTCGAGCCTTCGGTGCACTTTGCCGATTGCTCGTTCGTATGCTTCGATGAGCAGCAGCGCTTCGGCGTCGAACAGCGCGAAGCGCTTTTGGCGAAAGCTCCTGGTGCCGATGTCCTTTCGATGAGCGCAACGCCCATCCCGCGCTCGCTCGCCCTTGCGCTCTATGGCACGACGGCGATCAGTTATCTGCGCAAACCACCGCAGATCAAGAGCTCACGTACTACCGCCGTGCTCCCTTTCACCGAAGAGGGAGTGGCATACGATGCGGTGCGTGCGGCTCTCGCACGCGGTGAGCAGGCCTATGTGGTCTGCCCGCTCATTGGTATTCCCACCAAGGATCTGCTTGCGAGCGATGAGGAGGAGGGTGAAGACGAGCAGGTCGAATATGCGCTCGTTGAATTCGGTCTCGAATCTGATGCTTTCAACACTGATACTGCGGGTAGTGGACAAGCTTCTCGTTTCACGGCTGCCGAGCAACATGCCGAGATCCTTCAGAGTCAGGTGTTTCCTTCTGCGCGTGTGGCCCTTCTTCATGGACGGCTTGCCGCTGAAGAGAAGAGTGCGATCATGGAAGCGTTTCGCGCAGGTGAGATCGATGTGCTCGTTTCGACTACGATCATCGAAGTGGGCATCGACGTTCCCAATGCCACGGTCATGATCATCGAGGATGCCGACCGTTTCGGTCTCGCCCAGCTTCACCAACTGCGTGGCCGCGTGGGACGAGGGGAAAAGCCCGGTCAAGTCTATCTCGTCACGCGTTCTAAGGCGCCAACGGCACTTGAACGCTTACGCGCGATGGAGGTGACTGAAGATGGATTCGAGCTTTCCGAGATCGATCTTGCGCAGCGCAAAGAAGGCGACGTGTTCGGTGCCCGTCAGCATGGGCAGGCCGCGCTTCGTTTGGTGAATGTGGTACGCGATCGCGCGGTCATCGAGGCAGCATATCGTGATGCCTACGATATCATCTACAACGACACGCTTAGCGAAGCGGAGCGGGCGATCCTCGAACGCGAACGCTCGATGGTTGCTTGTCGCTTGAATAAAGAACATAACTGAAGAGATGAAAGAGAGCTATGCGCGTCGTTTCTGGTACCTATAAAGGCCATCCGCTCAAAACGCTCAAAGGGGATGCCACCCGCCCGACCACTATGCGTGTGAAGGAGTCGCTCTTCAGTGCGGTCGTAAGCGCACTTGGGAGTCTTGAAGGAGTGTGCGTGCTCGATGGTTTCGCCGGTTCAGGAGCGCTCGGTATCGAAGCGCTCTCGCGGGGAGCAGCGAGTGCGGTCTTCTTCGAACGATCGCGCGCAGCTGCGAAGATCGTGCGCGAGAACCTCACGAAGATCGGTGCTCGAAAAGGGGCATGGAAGCTCGAAGTTGGCGATGCATTTGCGCTCGCGTCGAAGAAGCGCGCCCATCCGTTCGACCTCGTCTTGCTCGATCCTCCCTATATGATCGCTCCTTCTCAGGCCCTTTCGCTCGTTCGAACGCTCGATGATGCGGGTTCGCTGAACGCCGAGGCGCTTATCTGCTACGAACTCGCTAAAAAGAACAAACCTGAATTGGTAAGCGAACTTGATAGGTTAAAATGGGAAACTGTTTCTCTTAAAGATTTTGGAGATACAACCTATGTCCTGATAAGAAAGGGTATGTGAATGAAACGGGCAGTCGTTCCAGGTACCTTCGATCCGATCACCAAAGGTCACATCGACGTGATCGAACGCGCCGCGCAAGTCTTCGATGAGGTTATCGTTGCGGTCGCAGCCTCACACAAGAAAGGGCCGATCTTCGACCAAGAGACACGCGTTCGCTTGGCTGAGGAAGCACTGAAGGAATATTCCAATGTCTGCGTGAAAGGGTTCAATTGCCTGCTTGTCGACTTCGTTCGAGAGCAGAAGGCTCATATCGTGGTAAAGGGCCTGCGTGCTATCACCGACTTCGAGTATGAGTTCCAGCTCACCGCGCTGAACTACGAACTCTCAAAGGATCTTGAGACGTTCTTCATCATGTCTCCGCCGAAATACATGTATCTATCGAGCTCGATCGTGCGCGAAATGGCATCGATGGGCGGCGACGTGAAACAGTTCGTGCCCGAATGCGTAGAGCGCGCGCTAATCGAGTATTTCAGCGAAGCGTATTAGTTACCTATACTTCACAAGACTAGGACAAATCGGTTTTTCTGTTGTATAACGCTGCCGTTTGCTCTAAGATAATAAAGATTTTATTCGTGTTCTGAACACGATTTGGAAGGATGTTTATGGACGAAATTGGAGTAATGAACCTCATCGAAGAGCTTTCTGTGCTCATCGAAGATTCGAAACCGGTTTTTGGCAAGAACACCATGCGCCAGGTGGATGCCCAGGCAGCATTTGAGATTCTTGATGAGATCCGTGACACCTTCCCCTCAGAATTCGCACAGGCGCGTCAGATCATTCGCGAACGTCAAGCACTGCTCGACGAAGCTGAAGCCCAAGCTTCGCGTCTTATCGAAGACGCGCGTAGCCAGGCTATCACCATCGCGAGCGAACAGGAGATCGTGCGCATTTCCCAGCAACAGGCCGATACCATCATGGCTGAAGCACGTGAGCTCGAGCGCGAAACGCGTGCGGGTGCGGAAGATTTCGCTGATGAAGTGTTCTCTCATGTCGAGCAGAGCCTCGATACCGCGCTCAATAGCGTGCGTCGTTGCCGCGATCGCTTGAATGCTAATTCCCTGAGCGCTGGACGCTAATGGATACTCCAGATCAACTGCTTGCGCTGCCGGATTCTCTTTTCGAGACTTCGGCAGTTGCTGATTTTACGGGAGAGATCTCCCTTCCTGAGATCCGCATGGGCGCCGATAGCTATCGCTTCGAAGAGCCTCTGCGCTATCATCTCTTCTTCACCAATACTGGTGGAGCGCTGCTTGCAACGGGAGAGGTGAGTGCGCACGCCAAGGCCGCTTGCGCTCGGTGCCTCGATGAAGTGGAGCTTACCCTCGAAGCGCCGATCGAAGCGTATTTCGTGCTTCCAGGTAAGGACGAGCCGCTCTCCGAAGATGAAGAAGTCGAATACGACCAGCTCATTGATAAGAACAAGGTCGATCTTACCGCGCTTTTCCAGGGCGCGCTCGCGCTTGCTCTGCCGCTCGTGGTGCTTTGCAGCGAAGACTGCGCCGGTCTTTGCCCTCAATGTGGCACTAATCTCAATCACGAAACCTGCAGCTGTGCTGCGCAGCAAGAAATCGATCCGCAGAACCCCTTTGCGGTGCTCAAGAATTGCCGTTTCGATCCTGAAGAGTAGCGTTTGTTGGCGCATGTCATGCGAATCGCTACCGTTCGGACAGAATCGCAACTTCGACGATTGAAAATGCTGCTCGAGTTTGTTAGCATATCTCGTTGCGTCAAACGTAAGTTTCAGGCCAAGCCTGTGTTATAGAAGGAGAAACCCCATGGCAGTACCTAAG
This sequence comes from uncultured Eggerthella sp., assembly GCA_902464295.1. Classification (GTDB taxonomy): domain Bacteria; phylum Actinomycetota; class Coriobacteriia; order Coriobacteriales; family Eggerthellaceae; genus Anaerotardibacter. Next base: position 29,687 of record CABQIW010000022.1, on the reverse strand, counting down.
CGTAAAACTGGTCGTGCTCGCACCCATGCACGTCGTAGCGAAAATGATAAGATTGCAGCACCTTCTCGTTCGCTGTGTCCTGAATGCGGCGAAGTGAAGCTTCCGCATCGCGTTTGCCCTAATTGCGGTCATTATCGTGATCGTGAAGTCATCCAAACTGCTTAGTTCGCCTACGCGAGTTAGTTGATTTGTCGATCCCTCGGTCTTTTGCCGAGGGATTTTTTTGTTCCCGACCTTCTTTCAGTTGGGAAAACCGTTTTCTTTTAGAATGAATACGATACGAATTGCGAGGTGCTACCGTGAATGAAATGACAAGGATCGCTGTTGATGCCATCGGTGGAGACTTCGGTGCCCCTGTGGTGCTCGAAGGTGTTGAGATGGCGCTTGCTGAAGACCCAAATCTTGAAGTGATAATCTGCGGGCCAGCCGATGCCGTAGAGCCGTTCGCCCAGAGCCATGAGCGCTGCATCGCGCAACCCTGCACTGAAGAGATCGCGATGGACGAACATCCCGCGCAGGCGGTACGCAAGAAGAAGGATTCGAGCATCGTGGTAGGATGCCGTCTCGTGAAAGAAGGCCAGGCACAAGGGTTCTTCTCGGCAGGATCGACCGGTGCGTGTCTCACGGCGGCAACGCTCGTGATGGGACGCATCAAAGGAGTCATGCGTCCTGCTATCGCGACCATCATCCCGTCTCCCGCGAAACCGGTCGTCATGTGCGATGTGGGAGCGAACGCCGACTGCAAGCCTTCCTATTTGGTACAGTTCGGCCAGATGGCAGCTGTCTATGCTGAACAGGTCATTGGCATTCCTGATCCAAGCGTGGCGCTGCTCAATATCGGCAGCGAAGATACGAAGGGCTCCCAGTTCTCGCAGGAAGCCTTCGAGCTCATGAATGCTTCTCTTCCGAATTTCATCGGCAACAAAGAAGGCTGCGATATCTTGCCAGGTGGGGCTGATGTGTTCGTCACTGATGGCTTCACGGGCAATGTCTGCTTGAAGACGATCGAAGGCACTTCGAAGGTGCTCTTCGCAGCACTCAAGGATATTATGATGTCGTCTGCAAAGACCAAGCTTGCGGCGCTCGCGCTCAAGGGTGATCTTGCCAAGCTCAAGGACTCGATCGACCCTGACACCTATGGTGGCGCGCCCCTGCTCGGCGTGAATGGTGCTTGCTTGATCGGACATGGTTCATCGAGCGCACGTGCGATCAAGAATGGCATTGCGATCACTGCCAAGACCGTTCGTTTGGATGTTTCGGGAATAATCGCGCGAACCGTGAAAAAAGATAACGACCTCGGGTAAACTTAATCTGTTTGTTTGAGACCGAGGTAACCCCACGTGAGCACTGCAGAGGAACATAGAGAGCTTTTGGATGAGGTCGAGCGCGTGCTCGACTATCAGTTCAAAGACCCTACGCTTCTTCTTGCGGCTCTCACGCATCCTTCCGCAGTGGAGGGCCATTCGTTGCGCGATTCCTATGAGCGTCTCGAATTCTTGGGGGACAGCATCTTGGGAGCGGTGGTTGCCGATCGCGCTTTCCATGCGTATCCCAAGGTCGATGAAGGAGGCCTCACGCGCATCAAGGTCTCTCTCGTTTCGGGAGCATCACTGTCTAAGACGGCCGAGGGCTTAGGCTTCGCGGACTTCATCATCTTCGGTTCATCGGAGACGGGGACCGGCAAGCGCGGACTCCATTCTGCGCTCGAGAACGTGTATGAATCGGTGGTCGCGGCGCTCTATCTCGATGGAGGCTGGCAGGCTGCGAGCGCATTCATCGATCGAACGCTCATCACGAAGATGAACATCGACATGGCACGCGAGCCAGAGAATCCGAAGAGCGTATTGCAGGAGAAGCTTCAGGAAGACGGCATCACGCCCACCTATCGATTGGTGGAAACGCAAGGTCCTCCACACAATAGGACATTCATCACCCAAGTCTTCGTTGGCGTTCAGTCGCTGGCGAAAGGCGTGGGGCGCACGAAGAAGGAATCGGAAAGTCACGCTGCTGAATCGGCCCTGAAGGCGCTCAGCTCGTTCTTCGATGCGAAAGACTCAAAAGATAAGAAACGTCAGGCCGATGCTAAAGCCGCGATCAAGGCTGCGAAAGCAGAGGAGAAGGCCAGGCGTAAGGCGGAAAACGCCCGCAAGAAGAAGCAATAAGGGGCGCGTGTGTATTTAAAGTCGTTGAATCTGAAAGGATTCAAGTCCTTCGCTGATCGCACGGTCATGCGTTTCGAGCCAGGGCTTGCAGCTATCGTTGGACCGAATGGATCGGGCAAATCGAATATCTCAGATGCGGTGCTTTGGGTGCTGGGCGAGCGTAACGCGAAGAGCCTGCGCGGTCAGTCGATGGAAGACGTCATCTTCTCCGGTTCCTCGGCACGCAAGCCAGTAGGTGTTGCAGAAGTTGAGCTCGTGCTCGACAATTCCGATGGCACCTTGCCCGTTGATTTCTCTGAGGTCTCCATCGGACGGCGGATGTATCGTAACGGTGAGAGCGAATACCTCATCAATGGATCGCTCGTGCGTCGTATGGACGTGCTCGACATCCTGCATGATAGCGGCCTTGGTTCGGGCACGAATTCGATCATCTCTCAGGGCAATCTCGATTCCATCCTTTCGTCTCGTCCGGAAGATAGGCGTGAGCTCATCGAAGAGGCGGCAGGCATCTTGAAGCACAAGGAGCGCCGCAAGAAGAGCGAGCGTAAGCTTGCCCAGATGGATGCGCACCTCGATCGCGTGAACGATATCACCGCCGAAGTCGAGCGTCAGCTAAAACCGCTCGAGCGCAAAGCGAAGAAGGCTATCACGTTCAAGCAGCTGAACGGCGAATATCAGAAATACCGCTTGGAACTTGCGGTAGATGATCTGCGCATCCTGCAGAAGCGTTGGAATGAGATCCTCGAAGCAGAGGAGACCAATCAAAAAAAGTCCAATGAAGCGCTGGTCGTTCTCACAGAAGCGGAGAAAGCTAACGACGAACTTCAAAGCCAGCTCCAAACTTCAGGCGAGAACGAGTCTGCACTCGGAAACGATTACCGCCGCGTGCGTTCGATCGCTGAGTCCATCAACTCGCAATGCATCGTGTTGCGCGAACGTCGCAAGTCCTACGAAAAGGAACTTGCCATGGGTGTCCGTTCGTTCGAGAACGAGAAGATCCAAGCAAAGCGCGCTGCTCAAGATCTTGAATCGCTCACCACGCAATTCCAAGAGGTCGAACGATCCTATAACAATGCGGTATCCGATCATGACCGCATCGAAGAGAACTACAACAAGCAAGTAGACCAGCGTAACGAACTGCGTAAGCAGATCGATGCGATCTTGGCCGAACAGAATGCGCTCACCTATCGCAGCGAAACGATCCAGTCCACGCTCGATTCGCTGAAAGAGGAGCTTCACGATGCGCAGGTAAGCTCTCAAGTGGCCGATGCGCAAGTAGCCGATTCCCAGGCACGTCTTACCGCGCTCGAGCAGAAATGCGCCCAGCTTCAGCTCCAACTCGATAATCTTGATGGTGCGCTTCTCGAAGCTGAGACTGCTGAGACGCACGCGCGCGAAGAGCTGAATACTGCCTTGCGCGATCGTGAGCTTACGCGTGGCGAAATGGACGAAGTGCGCGAAGAGCTCACCTCTATCGGCGCGCAGCGAAAAGCGCTCGAAGAGCTTGAGCGCGCTAACGAAGCGACCAATCCTATCCTCTCTTGGGTCATGTCGGGGGACCATCAGCTGGCTCCCTGGCGTGCGCTCACCCATGAGCTTTCTGTCCCGAGCGAGCTCGATATGATCGTTGAAGCTTTGCTCGGGTCCAACATGCACGGGCTCTTCGTTCAAGATCGCGAAAGCGTGCGAATGTTCATCGATGCGCTCGAAGAGAGCGGAGAAACCGGCGATGTGGTACTCCTGCCCGAAAAGGACATCTTTCAGCTTGCTTCAAGCGATGATTTCGCGACCAACGAATGTGACCACCGTCTGCTCGACCAGATCGAGGTTTCGAGCACGTATAAAAAGGGCTTCGAAGCGCTGCTTGGCGCAGTGTATCTCTACGATTCGAAAGATGAGCTCTTCACTATCTGGAAGCGTGCTCCGCACGGTGTTACGCTCGTCAGCCGCGATGGCTGTATCGTGGATACGAATGGCCGCGCGCGCTACTTCCGCAAGTCGGAAGAGGACAAGGCTAACAGCGCGCTTCTGCGTAGACGCAATCTGGTTGAGTTGCGTAGCCGTGAAGCGGAGTACTCCGAGCGCTTCGCTCAGGTGCGCGCCACCTACGATCAGCTGGAGAATTCGCTGAAAGAGCTGCAGATCGCTTCGTTGCAGGCAACCGAGAAGACCGCTAGCGTGCGCGGCAATCGTGAAGCGACCGCGCGTGATCTTGCGAGTGAGACGCAAACGCTCGAAACGCTCAAGGCGAGCCACAAGAATCTGATCGAAGAGCAGCAGCGCTACCGAGCTTACTTGGAAGAGGCCCAGCCCGATTCCGATAAGTTGAAGGAAGAGTTCGCGCAAGTCCAGGCGAAGCTCCAGGAGAGCAAGAAGCAAGTCGAAGACATGCGAGCAGTGCTCACGCCCATTCAGAACAAAGTCGTTTCAATCTCCGAAGAGCTGCAGAATGCTCGTCTCGAGCGGGCGAAGTTGCAAGAAGCCTATGCCTATAACGAGCGCATGGTAGCTTCGCGCAAGCAGGAGATCCACAACATCGAAGTGCGTTCGCGCAGCGCTGAGAAGCGCTTCAGTTTGATCAAAGGGGCTTCGGCGCGTGTCGAGCCGCTGCTCGGGGCGCTCGAGCTCTTGAACGAATCTATCCAAAGGCACGTTTCGACGATCGAGCTCAAAACGCGTGAAACGCAGGAATCATCGCAAGAGCTGCATAAGCGCATCGCAGAGTCAACGCAAAAAGTGCGTGAGTTGCGTATCGCGCTCGATCAGCAGAATGCTGCGTGCTCGGAGATCCGTATCGAAAAGGGACAGCTCGAGATCAAGGTGGAGGCCGCCGTTCAGGCGATCATCACCGAATGCCATACACCGCTTGAAACAGCGCTTGAACTGCCCGAACTCGAGAATCGTGCCGAAAGCGAGCGCGAGGCGGAAACGCTCAAACGCCGTATCAAGAACTTAGGCACGGTAAACCCCGATGCAGCTCGCGAATACGAGCAGGTCAACGAACGCTACAACTATCTGCTCTCGCAGCTTGCCGATATGCAAGCAGCGCGAAGCGCGCTCAGTCGCATCGTCGCGCTTATCGATGAGCGCATGAAAGACGATTTCGTGAAGACCTTTGAGCAGGTGAACGCGAACTTCTCCGAGATCTTCTCGACGCTGTTCCCCGGAGGTCATGCGCATCTTTCACTGGTCGACCCCGACGATCTTGAGAACACGGGCGTAGATGTGAACGCGCAGCCAGTCGGCAAGACGGTGAAAAAGATGTCGCTTCTTTCTGGTGGCGAGAAATCCATGACGGCGATGGCGCTGCTCTTCGCGGTGTATCGCATTCGCCAAACGCCGTTCTATATCCTCGACGAGATCGAAGCAGCGCTCGACGATTCTAATCTGCGCCGTCTCATGAACTATCTTGCCACGGTGCGCGACTACGCACAGTTCATCATGATCACTCACCAGCGTCGTACGATGGAGGCCGCCGATATCCTCTATGGCGTTTCCATGCAGGCTGATGGCGTTACGAAAGTCTTAAGTCAGCGCATCGATCAGGCGCGCGCAAAGGAGGAATAGCATGGGCTTTTTCGACCGAATCTCAAGCGGACTTCATCGCAGTCGCGATAAGTTCAAGGAGCAGATGAACATCCTGCTCGACCGCGGGCCGGATGTTGATGAGGAATTCTGGGAGACGCTCGAAGAGACGCTCATCCTGAGCGATTTCGGTGCCGCAGCGGCTGATGCGATCGTCGAGGAGCTGCGTGATGAGGCAACACGCAAGGCGCTTCCTGATGCTTATGCGGTTCTCGATCTCTTGGCGGACAAGATCGCTGATCAATTCATCGAGACCGACGGCTCGATCTTCGACGATGAAGCGGTGGTGCTCTTCGTTGGCGTGAACGGTTCAGGTAAGACCACTACGGTAGGCAAGATCGCCGCTGAGGCCCATGGTAACGATCGCAAGGTGCTGCTCGGCAGCGCCGATACGTTCAGGGCAGCAGCTATCGAACAGCTCGAAGAATGGGCCCGGCGTGCTGATGTTGAGATCGTCTCGCGCGAGCGCGGCAGCGATCCAGCAAGCGTGTGCTACGAAACGCTCGAGCGCGCTGAGCAAACGGGCGCGGATCTGGTGCTCATCGATACGGCAGGGCGCTTGCATACCTCAGACGATCTCATGCGCGAGCTCACCAAAGTGGTTGAGGTGGTGCGCCGCCGCTCAGAGCTGCCGGTCTATACCGTGCTCGTCATCGATGCGACCACCGGGCAGAACGGCCTTCAGCAGGCACGTGAGTTCAACAAGGCGCTCGACCTCGATGGCATCATCGTCACCAAACTCGATGGCACTGCGAAGGGTGGCATCTCGGTGGCGATCGCTCATGAATTGGAATTGCCGCTCTATAAGATCGGCGTAGGGGAGGGTATCGAAGACCTGCAGGATTTCGATGCGCTTGATTTTGCGAACGCTCTGATTGGAGAATTGCGCGATGCTGGATAATCTTTCGGACAAACTACAATCCATTTTCTCGGGCCTCCGCTCGAAGGGAAAGCTCAACGAAGACGACATCAACTCCGCCATGAAGGAGATCCGCATGGCCCTTCTGGAAGCGGATGTCAACTTCAAGGTGGTCAAGTCCTTCATCAAGAACACGAAGGAACGCTGTCTCGATGCCGAAGTGCTCGATTCGCTCACGCCAGCGCAGAACGTCATCAAGGTGGTGCTCGACGAGTTGACGAAGCTCCTTGGCGAATCCGATTCGCAGCTCGTGCTCTCTTCGCGCATCCCGAATGTGATCATGCTCGTCGGTCTTCAAGGTTCAGGTAAGACCACCGCTGCCGCGAAGCTGGCGTATCTCTTGAAGAAGCAGAACCACAACCCGTTGCTCGTTGCGTGCGACGTATACCGCCCCGCAGCAGCCGATCAGCTCCAAACGCTCGGTGATGAGATCGGCGTACGCGTCTATCGCGGCGATGGCAAAGACCCGGTCAAGATCGCTCAAGAGGGCGTGCGTGATGCGGTCGATTCACTGCGCGATGTGGTCATCGTCGACACGGCAGGTCGCTTGCATGTCGACGAGGAGATGATGGCTGAAGCCGCTGCTATTCGCGATGCGGTCGAGCCTGATCAGATACTTATGGTAGTCGACGCGATGACCGGCCAAGACGTGGTGAACGTTGCTTCCGCCTTCGCTGAACAGGTCGATTTTGACGGCGTGATCATGTCGAAGATGGATGGCGATGCACGCGGTGGTGGCGCGCTCTCGATCAAGCAGGTCACGGGCAAGCCGATCAAGTTCATTTCGATGGGCGAGAAGCCCGATTCGCTCGAGGAATTCCACCCCGACCGCATGGCCAAGCGTATCCTTGGCATGGGTGATGTGATCAGCCTCATCGAAACCGCTTCCCAGATACGTGCCGAAGAGATCGAGCAAGAAGAAGCCGAGCGCATGATGCGTGCGGATCTGAACTTGAACGATTTTCTTACCATCAATAAGCAGGTACGCAAGATTGGCGGCATCCAGAAGCTCGTGAGTGCGCTTCCCGGTGGCGATAAGGCGCTCAAAGACGGTCAAGTCAATGAGAACGCACTCGATGAGATGGAGGTCATCATCAATTCGATGACCAAGGAAGAACGAGAGAAGCCGAGTGTGCTCAACGGCTCGCGTCGCGCACGTGTCGCGTCTGGTGCGGGCGTTTCGGTCACGCAGGTCAATCAGATGATGAAGAAGTACAACGAGACCCGCAAGATGATGAAGCAGATGATGGCCCAGCAGGAACAGATGATGGGCACGCGCAAAGGCAAGAAGGGGAAGAAGAAGCGCCGGCGCTCGCTTCCGGGCATGGGAGGCTTAGGTATGGGAGACCTCAAGCGACTTCAGGATATGATTCAAGACCAGTAAACCTTCCGCTCGTGCTCGTTTTCGTTTCTGTTCTTGCAAAAGCACACCCCTCACCTTATTATTGGTAATTGCTGTTTTCTAAAGGTTACGCGAAAGCGCGTAGTAAGAATATACAAAGGAGTTCAACTTCATGGCAGTTAAGATTCGTCTCGCACGTCATGGCGCTCACAAAGCACCGTATTACCGTATCGTTGTCGCAGATTCTCGTGCACGTCGCGATGGTCGTTATATCGAGCAGGTCGGTACGTACAATCCTCTTACCGAGCCTAAGAAGGTCACCATGGATCTTGAGAAGATCGACGGCTGGATCGCTCAGGGTGCAAAGCCCACCGAGACTGTTGCTCGTCTCATCGATGCTCAGCGTCAGAATGGCTAGTCATGACCGATCCTAATACCGATATTTCCGGTCTTGTCGAGCTGCTCATTGCCCCGCTTGTTGAATTCCCTGACGAAGTAGAAGTAACTTCCACGGAAACCGAAGATGGCTCTACGCTCATCGAAGTGAGCGTGAATCCAGAGGACGTTGGTCGCGTGATCGGTCGCCAGGGGCGCATCATCAAGGCCATCCGTACGCTTAGCCGTGCAGCTGGTTCACGTCATGATCTGCGCATCGAAGTTGAGCTTATCGACTGATGAGCGCATGGGCGAGGGTCGCAAACCTCGGTAAAGCTAAGAATCTTAAGGGAGGGCTTCTCGCATATCCGTGCGAGGGTCTTCCTTTTTTATTGGAAGAAGGCATGGAAGTAGCGTTCGTGCCGCCAGTGCTGCTTGTTCCGCGCGTCGCGCGCATCACGCGCGTCCAGGAGCAGGCTGGGGGAGCGCATCTCGTGTCCTTCGACTCCATTTCCACGATCGACCAAGCGGAGCAGCTCGTCGGTCACAGCGTGCTCGTTCGCAAAGCCGATCTTCCCGAAGGCTATGATCAAAGCTTGCTCGATCTTGTCGGATTCGAAGTGTTCTCGCGTGATCAGGGGCATATCGGCACTATCGTGAGCCTTGAGGAGAACCCCGCGCATCCACTTCTGGTCGTTGAATCTTCAACCGGCAGCACGATCCACATCCCTTTGGTCGAAGAATTCCTCGTGGACCTGAACGAAGAAGAGCGTCGGATCGAGCTCGATCTGCCTGCTGGATTGGTCGAACTCTAAGCAATTCGTTCGCGCGTCCTGTGTCTTTGAAGTGAAAGGAAGGATAGCCCATGCTCATCGAAACGCTCTCGGTGTTTCCTCAGTGCTACGATTCGGTCATGAACGAATCGATCATGAAGCGCGCGCAAGACAAGGGCATCCTTGAATTTCGCGCACACGATCTGAGGGATTGGACGCATGATAAGCATCATACGACCGACGATGAACCCTACGGGGGCGGTCAGGGTCTGGTGATGAAGTGCGAGCCGATCTTCGAAGCATGTGACGAGCTCTTCGCTGCTGCCCCTACCAAACCCTATACGATCTTCCTTTCTCCCACGGGTGAAACGCTCAGTGATGCGCTCACGCTCGAGCTTGCCGAAAAGGATCACCTCTTCTTCGTATGCGGGCATTATGAGGGCATCGATGAGCGCGCCTATACCTTGGCAGACAAGACGATCTCGATCGGTGATTACGTGCTCACGAGCGGCGAGCTCGCTTCGATGGTGGTCATCGATGCGGTCGTGCGCAGGCTCGATGGCGTGCTTGGCGACGCGGGCAGTTCAGTCGACGAAAGCTTCTATGATGGGCTGCTCGAATACCCGCAGTACACGCGTCCTGCGCAGTATCGCGGCATGAGCGTCCCCGACGTGTTGCTTTCAGGGCATCACGAGAACATCGAGCGCTGGCGCCATGAACAAAGCCTTCTGCGTACGGCAGCGTTCCGCCCTGATCTGCTCGCAGAGGCGAATCTCTCGCCTGAAGATCGTGCCTTTCTCGAGCGCCGCTCGTAACTTTCGTTTGCTCCTTGGCGTTTGCCCATACCCAACTCATAAAAGATTGTTTAATATAAGGAAATGCGCGGCTAAGCGCGTGCAAAGGGCACGAGCGACCGCATAATCGAATGAATATCAATCTCATCGGGAAGGAGCGTCGTGGATTCAGGTCGTCACGCGAGCGATCATAAACCGAGCATCTTCAGAAGGTTTTTAAGCTTTCTTATCATGGTCGCTGTCGTGGTCGTGGGGGCATGGTTGTTGCGCTCTTTCGTCGTCGAACCCTTCCAGATTCCTTCCGCTTCGATGGAAGACACCATCAAAACAGGCGATATGGTCTTCGCCGAAAAGGTCTCTTATCATTTTTCCGATCCTGAACAGGGCGATATCGTGGTCTTTTCCGATCCGCAGGTGCCTTCACGCACGCTCATCAAGCGCGTGATCGCCACCGAAGGCCAGACTGTCGATCTGCGCGATGGCAAGGTGTATGTCGATGGCGTTGCGCTCGATGAACCCTACACTGATGGCCTTCCGAGCTATCCGCTCAACACGGTGGGCACGGTCGATATCAGTTATCCTTACACCATCCCGAAAGGCGATGTGTGGGTGATGGGCGACAATCGCACCAATTCCTCCGATTCACGCTATTTCGGTCCGATCGACAAGGACACGGTCTTCGGTAAGGCGTTCGCCATCTATTGGCCCGTCGAGAGCCTTGCTTGGATCGGATAGCGACACGACAAGTTCGTGTTGACCCAATGAACAAGGTCGCGCACTTCGGGGGCGACCAGTGAATTATGACCATAAGGAGCTACATGACTACGAACGTCATATCATCTGAGCAAGAACATGAGCCGCTCAGTTTCCAAGAGATCATCCTTCGCCTTCAGCAGTATTGGGCCGATCAAGGCTGTGTGGTGCTGCAGCCCTACGATAATGAAGTAGGTGCAGGAACCTTCCATACTGCTACCACGCTCAGGAGTCTTGGTCCGAGCGCTTGGCGTGCGGCCTACGTCCAGCCGTGTCGTCGTCCGACCGACGGACGCTATGGCGAGAACCCTAATCGCATGCAGCATTACTACCAATTTCAGGTGCTTTTGAAGCCTTCGCCTGATAACGTGCAAGATCTCTACCTCGATTCGTTGCGTACGATCGGCATCGAGGTTGAGAAGCACGATATCCGTTTCGTGGAAGACGACTGGGAAAGCCCGACGCTCGGCGCGTGGGGACTGGGATGGGAAGTCTGGCTCAACGGCATGGAGGTTACCCAGTTCACCTATTTCCAGCAGGTGGGCGGCTTCGAGTGCGATCCCGTTCCCGCCGAGATCACCTATGGTCTCGAGCGCTTGGCCATGTACATTCAGGGCGTCGATTCGGTCTACGATCTGGTCTGGTCGCGCGCGGCAGATGGGTCGGTCTTCACCTATGGCGATGTCTTCTTGGAGAACGAGCGCGAATTCTCTGCCTATAACTTCGAAGTGGCCGATACCGACCTGCTCTTCGGTGAATTCGATCGCTACGAAAAGGAATGCTTGCGCACGCTCGAAGCAGGCTTGCCGCTTCCCGCTTACGATTACGTATTGAAGTGCTCGCATGCTTTCAATCTGCTCGATGCCCGCGGCGTGATCAGCGCGACCGAGCGCATGGGCTACATCCTGCGCGTTCGTACCATCGCTAAGGCTTGCTGCAAAGCTTATCTGGAAAAGGTCGTCGGCCAATGCGTCGAGGACGAGGAAGGGGAATAATCTCATGGCTCAAACTCGTACGCTCGCTTTCGAGATCGGCGTTGAAGAGATCCCCGCATTCGACTTGGTGGATGCCGTCAAGCAGCTTGAGCGAAAAGTTCCCGCGCTCTTAGACGATGCACGCATTCCGCATGGCGCGATCGAAGTCTACGATTCCCCGCGCCGTCTTATCGTCGTGGTCTACGATGTCGCTGTTGAGACGGTTGCAGAAACTGAGGTTTTCAAAGGTCCTGCCGTGCGTATCGCCTTCGATGAAGCGGGTGCGCCCACGAAGGCCGCGGAAGGTTTTGCGCGGGGTAAAGGGCTTACGGTAGACGATCTCTACCGCGAAGAACAAGGTGGCACCGAATACGTGTTCGCTAAGCGCGAAGTACCGGCGGTCAAAGTCGCAACTTTGCTGCCTGGGGTGCTCGATTCCATCATCCGTTGTATCTCTTGGCCGAAGTCGCAGCGCTGGGGTGCTCAGCATGAGCTCTTCTCGCGCCCTGTTCGTTGGATCGTCGCGCTCTTCGGCGATGAGGTCATCGAATTCGAATACGCAGGCCTTAAGACATCGCGTAAGACGATGGGGCATCGTTTCATGGCACCGGGTCCGTTTGCGGTCGCGGATGCAGATAAGCTGCTCGAGGTGGTGCGCGCGGCGAAGGTCGTTCCTTCTCATGCTCAGCGTGAAGCGCTCATTCGTGAGCAGGTCAGCGCGATCGAAGCTGAGACGGGTCTTAAAGCAGAGCTTCCTCAAAAGACGCTCGTGGAGGTCGTGAACCTGGCCGAATACCCGACTGCTATGGTGGGCACTTTTGACGAAGAGTTCTTGGCTGTTCCTGAAGAGATCATCGTCGATGCGATGCTCATGCACCAGCGCTATTTCCCGCTCTACGACACGCAAGGTAAGCTTTCCAACAAATTCATCGTGGTCTCCAACGGCGATCCCGCCTTCACGGAAACCATCGTCGATGGTAACGAGCGCGTGGTACGTGCACGCCTCTATGATGCGAAGTTCTTCTACGACGAAGACCTCAAGAAGCCGCTCGAAGCGTATGTTTCATCACTTGATGAGGTCGTATTCCAAGAGAAGCTCGGCACCGTGCTCGATAAGACCAACCGTATCGTATCTTTGGTCGATCATCTTGCTGCAGAAGCGAATCTCGATGAGACCGACCGCGCAGACGCCAAGCGCGCAGCGTATCTTTGCAAGGCCGACCTCGTTACGAACGCGGTCGTGGAATTCACCTCGGTGCAGGGCATCATGGGCTCCTACTATGCCGAGGCAGCAGGGGAGACTCCTCAAGTTGCGCGTGCGATCGCTCAGCACTATCAGCCTAAGTTCGCCGGAGATGCGCTTGCCGATGGTACGGTTGGCCAGCTCGTCGCGTTCGCCGACAAGCTCGATACGATCTGCGGCCTGTTCGCGATCGATCAAGGGCCGAGTGGCTCTTCAGACCCGTTCGCGATCCGCCGTAGTGCGATCGGTATCGTGAATATGCTCAACGCGGGTCTTCCGGTCAATCTCACCGATGCGATCTCATGTGCGCTCGATAACTACACCAACATCTCGTTCGACAAGGCAGCGATCCAGACTCAGATCAAGGATTTCTTCATCACCCGTGCGCGCGTGATGTGCCAAGACGCTGGTCAGAGCCCCGATGTCATCGAAGCGGTGCTTGCTGGTGGCGTGCGCGAGCCAGCCGAGTTCACGAAGCGCGTTTCAGTGCTCGAGCGCTTCAGGGCAGAGCATGCCGAAGAGATGCAAGATCTCTCGACGGCGTTTGCGCGTGCGAATAACCTGCGCAATGAAGAGGCGGGCGTCGATCTTGATGAAGCGGCGCTTGGCGAAGTCGAGATCGCTCTTCGTGATGCGACCGATACTGCGAACACGAAGGTCACAGAAGCACTTGCTGAGCAAGATTATGAAGGCGCGCTCCGTGCCCTTGCCGCTCTGCGTGTTCCGATCGATACCTTCTTCGACGAGGTCATGATCATGGACGACGACCCGGTCAAGCGCGCGAATCGACTTGCGCTCTTGAATCGTTTCGTTAGCGTGTTCTCTTCGGTTGCGGATTTCTCCCATCTGGTGAAGCAGGACCGCTAAGCATCCAGAGTCGTTAAGGAAGAACAGGAAGGACCCTTACATGCTTCAACGATGGATAGCGCACGGGGTTGCTTCCGATCTTCCTACCATCCATGTTGTTTCCGACTCAACAGGAACGACGGCAAAAGCAGTTGCTCGCGCGGCGCTCGCGAGCTTCGATGAGACGAATTCCTATCTTGAGGTACTTCCCGGCATCAAGACTCCGCGAGAGCTCACTGAAGAGCTGAGCGCTCATCTTGAACATCATCGCGAAAAGCATATCTCTGGGGCGTTCATCATCTTCTATACGCTAGTGGATGAGCAACTGCGCGAGGCGATGGACGATTTCGTTGAGCAGGCGAGTGTTGCTATCGAAGAAGCCAAGCGTGCTCAAGGAGAAGAAGCCGCTGGCCCGAATCGCATCATCGCGGTCGATGTGCTCGATAAGGCGCATAGCGCGCTTGCGGACGCAACGGGCCGTATGCCCGAGCCGCATCCAGGCGCGCTCTATTCGGTCGATGATGCGTATTTCAGGCGCCTTGAGGCCATCAATTTCACGATCAATCACGACGACGGACGCAATCCTCAAGACCTCACGAAAGCGGATATCGTGCTCATCGGTGTTTCGCGCTCTTCGAAGACGCCGCTGTCGATCTATCTTTCGCAACTCGGTCTCAAAGTAGCCAATGTGCCGCTCGATTCCGAGACCGAACCCCCTAAAGAGCTCTTCGACGTCGATCCAACGCGCTTGTTCGGGCTCACCACCACAGCCGAGATCCTGGTAGAGGTTCGCAAGCGTCGTCTTGCCAAAGCAGCGCACGTTGCATCAAGGTATTCTGAGTTCGAATCGGTCTATCAGGAGTTGGAGTCCGCCCACGATCTCATGAGAAGATTGGGTTGTATCGTCATTCGGACCGATAATCGCGCAATTGAAGAAACCGCGCAGGAGATTTTGCGGTATCATGAAAGTGCTCATCCGCGATTGTAGTTGCGGATGGAGAGGGATTAGTATTCGTTTAAGGAGAACATGGTGACTGACCAAGTGAAACGCGTCTATGCCTTCGGTAAAGATGCACAGGGTAACAATGTTACTGAGGGTAACACCAACATGAAGGCGATCCTCGGTGGCAAAGGTGCGAACCTTGCTGAAATGGCGAACATCGGCCTTCCGGTACCTCCCGGTTTTACTATTTCTTGTCAAACCTGCATGGAGTATGCAAATGCGGATAATACCTGGCCAGAAGGTGTTCTCGACACCATCCAGGAATATCGTGAAGATCTTGAGAACCGTATTGGTAAGAAGATCGGCGATGCAGAGGATCCGCTGCTCGTCTCCGTTCGTTCCGGCGCTCCCATGTCCATGCCAGGCATGATGGACACGGTCTTGAACCTTGGTCTTAACGATGAGTCGATCAACGGTCTCATCAAGCAGACGGAAAATCCCCGTTTTGCGTGGGACTCTTACCGCCGCTTCATCCAGATGTTCTCCAACGTCGTTATGGATCTTGATGGCGATCTGTTCGAGAATGCCATCAACGTTATGAAGCGCGATCGCGGTGTCGAATCCGATACCGATCTTACCGCTGAAGATCTGCAAGAGCTCGTTGCGCAGTTCAAGCGCATCTTCACTGAGAACGTCGATGCTAACGAATATCCTTCTCTCGTTGTCGATGGGGAAGTGCAATTCCCTCAAGACCCCGATGTTCAGCTCCAGCTCGCTATCGAAGCGGTGTTCGGCAGCTGGAACAACCCACGCGCAACGCTCTATCGTAAGCAGAACAAGATCTCCGATGATCTGGGCACGGCGGTTAACGTGCAGTCCATGATCTTCGGCAACAAGGGCGACACGTCCGCTACTGGCGTTGCGTTCACCCGTAACCCTGCGAATGGCGATAAGGAATTCTACGGCGATTACCTGGTAAACGCTCAGGGCGAAGACGTTGTTGCTGGTATCCGTAATACCTCACCTATCGCCGACCTTAAGAACACCCCGGGTCTCGAAGAAGCAGGCAAAGAGCTCGAAGGCGTCTTCACGCTGCTCGAGAATCACTTCCGCGATATGTGCGATATCGAGTTCACCATCGAGCAGGGCAAACTCTGGATGCTCCAGACGCGCGTTGGCAAGCGTACTGCTGCGGCAGCGCTCCACATCGCGATCGCCATGGTCGAAGAGGGCCTCATCACCAAAGAAGAGGCTGTCATGCGTGTCGATCCTGAACAGCTCGATCAGCTCCTCCATCCGCAGTTCGATGCTGATGCTGAATACGATGTGGTTGCAACTGGCCTCAACGCATCTCCAGGTGCTGCAGTGGGCGAAGCGGTCTTCTCCGCTGAAGCAGCCGTTGAAGCAGAGGCTGAAGGTCGCAAGACCGTGCTCGTTCGTTGGGAGACCACGCCGGACGACCTTGCTGGCATGATCGCTGCTGAAGGTATCCTTACCTCTCATGGTGGTAAGACCTCCCACGCTGCGGTTATCGCTCGTGGCATGGGCGCACCGTGCGTATGCGGTGTCGATGCGTTGAAGATCGATGCTGATGCGAAGCAGGCGACCATCGCTGGTACTGATCTTGTTATCCGTGAAGGCGATATGATCTCGCTCGATGGTACTACGGGTATCGTCGTGCTCGGCGCAGTCGAGCTCGTTCAGCCCGAGCTTGCAGGCGATCTTGACACCATCCTTGAATGGGCAGACGAAGTGCGCACCATGGGTGTTCGCGCTAACGCTGATAACCCTGAAGATGCAGAGCTTGCTCGTTCCTTCGGCGCTCAGGGCATTGGCCTGTGCCGTACCGAGCACATGTTCTTGGGCGATCGCAAGCAGATCATCCAAACCTTCATCCTCAATGAAGATGAATCCATCCGCGAAAAGGCTGTTTCCGATCTCTTCGCTGCTCAAACGGGCGATTTCCTGGGCATGTTCAAGGCAATGGACGGCCTGCCCGTCATCGTTCGCCTGCTCGATCCGCCGCTGCATGAGTTCCTTGAGAGTCCGCGTGCGCTCGACGTAGAGATCGCTCGTCTTGAGGCAACTGGCGCAGATCCTGCCGTCATCGCTCAGAAGCGTCACCTTATGGAGCAGATCGACAGCTTCGCTGAGCAGAACCCGATGCTTGGTCTTCGTGGCTGCCGTTTGGCTATCACCTATCCGGTGCTCCCACGCATGCAGGTTCGTGCTATTGCAACCGCAATGGCTCAGCTGAAGAAGGAAGGCTTCGATCCTAAACCTGAGATCATGATCCCGCTCGTTTCCGTGAAGCCCGAACTTGAGAAGCTTCGTGCACTTGCTGAAGAGGTTATCGCTGAAGTTGCCGCTGCTGAAGGCGTCGAACTTGAGATCCCGATCGGCACCATGATCGAGCTTCCGCGTGCTGCGGTTACCGCGAACGAGATCGCTCAAGCAGCCGATTTCTTCTCATTCGGTACGAACGACCTCACGCAGACCACGTTCGGCTTCTCGCGTGACGATGTTGAGTCTGAATTCGTCCCGCAGTACCTCGCAGAGCGTATCCTGCCTTACAACCCCTTCGCTACGGTCGATCCGGGTGTTGCGAAGCTCGTCGAGATGGGTGTTGAGCTTGGCCACGAAGGCAATCCTGATATCGTTTGCGGCGTTTGCGGCGAGCATGGTGGCGATCCTGATTCCGTTAAGATCTTCTACGGCATCGGTCTCGACTATGTTTCTTGCTCACCGTATCGCGTGCCGCTGGCTCGCTTGGCTGCTGCTCAGGCTGCGTTGGCAGACAAATAGTTCTTGCTGTGCACGTTTCGCACGCTTGAACGCAAAGCATATAAAAATGACCTCCTTCGGGAGGTCATTTTTTGTCGCGCCATCTTGACGCTCGCTGCAGGCGGTGCTCGCTAATGCTTACATTGTCAGTCGAACATGGTACGACCTCCTAACCTGTCAATAACTAATAAAAATGCCCACGCTACACGTGGGCATTTTAATAGTTATGGTGGAGGCGCGGAGAGTCGAACTCCGGTCCATACTAGATCATCAATGAAGCACTACAAGCTTAGTCGGTGATTAGGTTTCGGATACGTCGCGTGCATCGACACACAATAACGCATCCTAGCTGGTTCAGTCTTGAGTCTCGTCATACCAACGACGTACGAGACAGCAGTCCCCTAAAGATGATATCGCGCCAGGGTCGGAAACATACCCTGGGTTGACAGCCTGGCTAGATTAAGCAGCCATGGCGAGCGCAGGAGCGCTCTGAGTTTTAGCTTTGCCAATTAAATTTGACAGTACCCCTGTTTAACGTGGCGAGGAGACCACGACCTGCTCTTCATATCCAACCTACCATGTCGAAACCAGTCGCCCCCAAAGATGGAGAGAACGAACGCAAAAGGTAGTTGCGTTGTTTTCAAGGTGCTGTGCAGATGCACATCTGCGGAGTCACTATTCTACGCGCCTTGTTATTTCTGTCAAATCAGATAGATATCGACGTGCGAGGGGTGGTTCTTCATGCGTTTTACCAGGTAACGATTTTTACACAGAATGTCAAAGCGCATCACCTTCGAAACAAGTCACCGCTAAGGTCGAGAGAGATAGTTGCGAAGGTCAGCGGAGAGAGAGGCAACGAGGTGACTCTTTGCTGACTAAATTCGTTAGTAATAAAACCCAAGCAAAGCAGCGACGCACGAAAGAACCTGCATCTTGCAGGTTCCTGAGCAGGGAAGCGGGGAACCTCGTGTCTCGCGCTCGGCGCTGATCACCGTAGATAGGGCAATCAATTTTTCTTTTGTCTATCGTGTGTTTGCGATTCAGGATGAGGGGGCTGAAATGGACAAGAACGTAGGAAAGAGCGTTGCGTCAATAAGCTCTCCTTCAACGAGTAGTGCGACGGTTAAGCGCGCTTCAACAGCGAATGCTCAAACGGTTTTAACGCAAGATCAAAACAGTCCGAAAGATAACGATGGCTTCAAGCGCACGCTTTCCATCTTCGATATGGTCATCTACGGCCTTATCTTCATGGTACCTATCGCGCCCTTCAGCATCTATGGTGGGGTGGCGAACGCCTCGAATGGCATGGCATCGATGGCATATCTTATCGCCTTCGTTGCGATGTTCTTCACGGTGCTTTCATTCGGCATCATGATCAAGACCTTTCCCTCATCGGGTTCGATCTATACCTACGCATCGAAGAGTTTGGGAAGCGCGATCGGCTTCATCGCTGGTTGGCTCATGCTCCTTCAGTACCTTATTTCGCCCGACATGGTCTTCATCATCGCTGCTGAACCGCTTCATCAATACGTGCCCGCAGTGCCTGTGTGGGCGTGGTGCTTGATCTTCTTGGCTATCGTGCTCGTAGTCGCCTCACGCGGTATCCAAACGACCATGATCGTGAATAAGATCGCACTCGTGTGCGAATGCATCGTGTTGGGAATGTTCCTCGTGTTCGGCATCTCCTTCATACTCTCTCACCCTGATACATCGGGCTTCACGCTCGATGCCTTCTTCGACCCATCGAAGTTCACCATGCCATCGATGTTGAGCGCCGTGTCGCTCGCAGTGTTCTCGTTCGTTGGGTTCGGCTGCGTGGCCACGCTTACTGAAGAGGCTAAGAATGAGCGCAGTGGCCCTCCGCGCGCGATGATGATCATGGTCATCATCTTGGCGGTCCTCTTTACATTCACGTGCTACATCGCAACCTGCGTCGATCCTACTGGCGAACTCTGCCGTTCCAACGAAACGAACGGGTTCTACCTTATCGCTGAATTGGTGGGTGGCAAATGGTTCGGCCAGCTCTGTGCTTTGGCGGTCGCGCTCGCTCAGGGTGTTTTCACGGGTTTGGTCGCTCAGGTTTCGGTTTCGCGCGTGCTCTATGTGATGGGCAAGAGCGGGTCGCTTCCGAAACCACTTGCGAAGATGGACAAGAAGCGTGGCGTGCCGCTGGTGGCAACGCTCTTCGTTTCCGCTCTTTCGCTCGTGCTTCTGCCGTTCTTCTTGAACATCGGCATGGATGGTCTGGCGAAGGTCGTGAACTTCGGTGCTCTTGCCTCCTATGTGATCTTGAACGTGTGCGTAGTTTGGCATTTCTGGGTGAAGGGCAAGGACCATACGAACCCGATGCGGCTTCTTATCTGCCCGATCGTCGGAGCGATCATCGTCGGTGCGATCTTCGTCTCGCTCGATCCAACCTCGCACACGATCGGCATAATATGGATCATCATCGGCATCGTCTACTATCTAGTGACCACCCGCGTCCTCAAACGCAAAATAACCATGGAATAGAAGATTCATGCAGCTGAACATCGCTGAAGAGCCCCTTGTGCAAAGCGCGCAGGGGCTCACTTTTGAGATTGTTTCTAAGCTGTTGCATAGACCTTACGTTTAATCAACATACCTTACGACAGTCTCACAATACCGTCCATGAACAGCAAAAAGTGGCATGGTAAGGATAAAGAAAAAAGCCGATGTGCTTGGAGGCGCTCGGCGTGATTTTGAAAGGGGTGGGAAAAATGAGTGAATCAAAGACTTCTGTGGCGCCTGCAAATTCATCTAGCTCTAAAAAGCAGACAGCGAAGATGCTCGGGTTCGGCGGGTTCTTTGCCATGACCGCTTCGATGGTCATGACCGTTTACGCGTATCCGAATTTCGCATCTTCTGGCCTCCATTTGATCTTCTTCTTGATTCTTGGCGGTGTGTTCTGGTTCTTGCCGGTCGCGCTCGTGGCTGCTGAGATGGCAACCGTCAAAGGATGGGAGAATGGCGGAATCTTCGCTTGGGTTGGCAACACGCTTGGTAAGCGCTGGGGCTTCTCGGCGCTGTTCTATCAGTGGTTCCAGATCACGGTCGGGTTCGTGACCATGGCATTCTTCGTTTTGGCTGCGATATCCTACATCGTTGGCTGGGATGCGCTCTACAGCAATCCGCTTGTCATGTTCATCGGAGTTGCGATCATCGTTTGGGGATTGACGCTTACCCAGCTTGGAGGAACGAAGCTAACGGCTCGTATCGCTAAGGTCGGCTTCTTCGGAGGCGTTTTGATCCCGGCGATCATCCTTCTTATCGGTCTGGTGGCGTATCTTGCAACAGGTGGTGTATCACAGCTTCATTTCGACGCGAACGGATTCGTTCCAGATTTCACGAAAGTGAGCACGCTCGTTATCTTTGCTTCGTTCATCTTGGCGTTTGCTGGTGTCGAGGCAAGTGCTTCTCATGTTAACGAGCTCAAGAATCCGGGTAAGATCTACCCGATGGTCATGATCGTACTCTGCATCTTGACGATCGTGCTCGATACGTTGGGTGGTTTGGCTGTCGCGATGACGATGAGCGAGGCTCAGCTTGATGCGAACCTCTCTACTGGTGTGGTGACCGCATTCGCGAATATCTTCGACGCGCACTTCGGCATCGGCTGGCTCGTGTATGTGATCGCCTTCTTGTTGGCAGCTGGCGTGCTTGCCGAGATCTCATCATGGATCGTTGGTCCTTCTCGAGCATTGCTCGATACTGCAAGCGAGGGCATCATCCCGCGTAGCTTGGCCAAGACCAACAAGCACGGAGTGTCGGTGAAGATCGTGGTCATCCAGGGTATTGTGGTTACCATCTGGGACGCAGTCCTGTGTGGCTCGATGGCGCTTTCGGGCGGTTCGGGTTCTTCGATCTCGTATCTTACTGCGGTTGGCTTGACCGTTGTCATCTATCTGGTTGGCTACATCCTGTTCTTCCTGGGTTATTTCAAGCTCGTCTTCAAGGGGAAGGATCACGCACGTGCCTTCAACGTGTTCGGGGGAACCGTTGGCAAATGCATCGTGGCTGGCGTTGGCTTATTGCTCACGGTCTTCGCATTGGTCGTTTCGTTCTTCCCGCCAAGCCAGCTTGATGCTCAGTCGGGCATGGTCTATGTGGCAACCTTGATCATCTGCTGGGTGGTCTCGGTGGCGATACCGTTCGTCGTTTATGCTTTGCGCAAGCATTGGAATGGTGGCATCGACCATGATCCACCCACTATTCCCAGCAAGAAGATGTTGGCAACAGCTGCTGCAACTTCTTCAAGTGCTCCAGCACCGGCGAAAGACGAACCTGCTCAAAAGCAAGCTGCATCCGCTGATGCTCACAGCAGCGATTCACCGCCTAAGGAGCAAAGTTGATCATAGCTATCGGTCGTGTTCTCCCTTCGCTTTCAAGAACCGAGGGTGAAGGGAGAGGCGACGAAGCAGCGACGCGGAGAGCGTACGCATCATAAGGTAAACAGAAGGAAACTAGGTAAAGGAAAAAGGTTCTTCGTAATACCGAAGAAAAGACTAAGGAGTTCATCATGACTGACAAAGACGTAAAGCTCGTTTCGACCGAAGAATTAGGCGAAATGAATGCTCAAACTGGCTATCTAAGCCCGATCTTCGGTTCATATGCTTCAGATGTAGAGATGCCGGTGGACAAGCTCAACCACGATCCGATCGAGCCGCGTATCGCAAGCGAGATCATCCGTGAGTACATCGGCACGGAAGGTAACGCGCATCAGAATCTCTGTACGTTCGTCCAGACCTATATGGAGCCCGAAGCAGCAGAGTTGATGAAAGAAACGCTCGAGAAGAACGCGATCGACAAGGATGAATATCCGATGACCGCAGACCTCGAGAACCGTTGCGTGAAGATCATCCAGAACTTGTGGCATGCTAATCCTGATGAGGAGCCCATGGGCACTTCGACCGTTGGTTCATCTGAGGCATGTATGCTCGGTGGTCTTGCAGCGCTCTTCCGCTGGAAGGCGCTCGCGAAAGCTGCAGGGATCGATATCTATTCCTCGCATCGTCCAAATCTCGTTATCACTTCTGGTTATCAGGTTTGCTGGGAGAAGTTCTGCCGCTACTGGGACATCGAGATGCGTCTCGTTCCTATGGAGGCCGATCATCTCTATATGACCGCAGAAGATGCGATGAAATACGTTGACGATCACACCATCTGCGTTGTTTGCCTTCTTGGCATCACCTATACGGGTCGCTACGACGATGTGAAGGGCGTTGACGCTGCTCTTACCGAGTACAACAAGACGGCGAAGGTTCCTGTTCGCATTCACGTTGATGGCGCATCGGGTGCAATGGTCGCTCCGTTCATCGAGCCCGATCTGGATTGGGACTTCAAGCTCCCCAACGTTTGGTCCATCAGCACTTCTGGTCACAAGTATGGTCTGGTGTATCCGGGCATTGGTTGGGTTTGCTGGCGTAGCAAGGAAGCTCTGCCTGAGGATCTGATCTTCTGGGTAAGCTATCTGGGTGGCCAGGAAGCGACCATGGCTATCAACTTCAGCCGCAGCGCTTCTCAGATCATCGGCCAGTACTACGTGTTCATGCGTAATGGCTTCGAGGGCTACAAAGAGATCCATATGCGCACCATGGATGTTGCACATCATCTGGTTCAGGGCATCAAGGATCTGGGTATCTTCATCATGTATGAAGAGGCGACCGAAGTACCGATCCTGTGCTGGAGCCTCGATCCTAAGGCGGGCAAGAAGTGGACGCTCTATGATCTGGACGATCGTCTGCGTATGCATGGCTGGCAGATCCCTGCCTATCCGCTGCCTGCGAACATGGAACATGTCACCTGCCAGCGTATCGTAACGCGTGCAGACCTCTCCATGACCATGGCAGACAAGTTCTTGAAGGACATGAAGGCAGAAATCGCGAACCTCGATAATGCTACGGTCATCGGTGCTCAGGATAGCAATATCGCACCGAAGAAGTCATTCGATCATAGCGGTCGATAAGCAAAAACGTTTGGCTGCTAAAGAGCCGAACGCATCATCTTGAGTCTATGTGCACGAGGCATGTGACCCACCCCGATACCGACCTCCTTGTAAAGGGGAGGTCGGTATCTTGTTTTTTGAAGAAGGATATTCATACAAGTAAAGTGAATCTGTTGGATTGATGGTTCGTGACCATTCCAATGGCATCTTTCACATTCGATTCGCGCTCTACAAGGTGCGCACCCTTCAACAAACGATAGAATAATCTGTTAACCTCATGCATTTACGGTCAAGGAAGGAGGCGGCGCGCATGAAAAACGTTTGGCTCGTATTCAAGCGCGATATTCTTCGCCTCCTTAAAGTTCCGCCTGCTCTTATGGTCATCCTGTTCTTGATCGTGTTGCCCTCCATCTACACCTGGTACAACGTGGCAGGGTTTTGGAACCCGTATGACAACACCTCTGCGATGCGCGTATGCGTGGTGAATGAAGATGTGCCAGCGCACTCCGAGCTTACAGGCCAGATTGATGTCGGTTCGCAGGTGGTGGCTGGGCTCAAGGAGAACGACCAGCTTGACTGGCAATTCGTTAACCGTACTGAGGCGATGAACGAGCTTAACGCAGGAGTGTGTTATGCAGTGTTCGTCATCCCCTCCGATTTCAGCGAGCGGCTCATCGCGCTTACGGAAGGCAAGGATGAAAAACCGAGCATCCAATACTATGTGAACGAAAAGACCGGCCCTGTTGCGCCCAAGATAACCGATACCGGGTCGAATACGCTCGATCGTACGGTGAACGCTGAATTCGTGGGTACGGTGAGCAAGGCGGCGGTGAGCGCGATCGATGGCGCTTCGGGCGAAATGCACGATGCGCTCAAGAAGGTGCGCTCTAAGGCACTTGAGCAGATGGACAGCGCACTCGATGCTCTTTCACTCATGGATAGTTCGATCGACCAGGTAGGTAGCGCGATCGACCAAGCAAAGACGGGCGTCTCGAACGCGCACGATAAGCTCGGGGAGGCAACGGGTAAGCTCGATGAAGCGGCAAAAGAGCTGAAGAATGCTGCTGATCAAGGGGAGACGGCGGCCAGTGCGCTCAACACCTATGCGGCGCAGGGTTTGGTGAGCCTCGGGAAGACCACTACCTATCTTTCACAAACGATCACGAAGGCCTCTTCTACGATCGCGACTGGGCTCAGCGATATTTCGAAGGCCAAAGGCTCTGCCGATCTTGCTCTTGCGGAAGCGAAAGGCATCGTCGAGCGCAATCAAGTGCTCATCGACGAGCTCACGACGCTTTGCGATACGCTTCCCGATTCAAGCGATTACAAAGAACAGCTGCGTTCGCTGGTCGCTTCTTTGGACAACCTGAACAAGCAGACCTCAGAGACGGTAACGAGCCTTCAAGGGACTTCGACGCAGATGGGCGAAGATATCGAAACTCTGAAAAAGGCGAATGAGGATTTCTCGAAGGCAGCGTTCGAAGGCATCGATAACGCCCAAGCAATGGGAACGAAGGCCTTCACAGAAACCATCCCTCAAGTGAGCGCTGCTATCACGAAGCTCTCGCGAGCTACTGCCGATCTCTCTTCAACGGTCGCAGAGCAGAAGGCACTCGTTCCACCTGCGCAAGCTGCGCTCGACGAGCTGAACGCGACGCTCGATATCGCCTCGACTACTTTGAGTGAAACGCGGAGTACCGAGCAAGAGGCAGCCGAAGAGTTGGATATGGTGCGCAGCGATGTGGTTTCGCTCTCAACTGCAGGATTCCTAGAGCGTCTATTAGGACAGAGCAGCCTTGATTCGAGCCAGATCGCTCAATTCGTTGCATCTCCAACGCTGCTCAAGACCGAAGAGCTGTACACAGTCGATTCGTATGGTGCTGCTATGGCGCCCTTGTTCATGAACCTCACCTTTTGGATCGGAGCGTTCATGCTGCTCATCATCATGAAGCAAGAAGTGGATGGCAGGGGTATTCGTCAGCTGAAGATCTGGCAGCGCTATCTTGGGCGTTTTCTCCTTATGGCGTTACTCGTGGTACTTCAGGCGGTCATCTGCGTGTCGGGCCTTTTGCTCATGGGTATCACGCCGGTCAATATCCCTGCGCTCTATGTAGCTGCTGCGATGTGCTCGCTAGCGTATCTCAGCATCATCTATTGCCTTTCCGTTACGCTCCAGCATGTGGGGAAGGGCATCTGCATCATCTTGGTCTTCGCGCAGATTCCTGGAGCGACCGGTCTCTATCCTATAGAGATGACCTCCCCGTTCTTCCAGGCGATCTATCCGTTCTTCCCGTTCACTTATGGCATCGGTGCGATGCGTGAGGCGATGTGCGGCTTCTACGGCAACGATTTTGCTTTCACGCTTACCATGCTTTCGTTGTTCTTCGTGATCTTCATGGGGATCGGCCTTGCGCTTCGTCCGCGTCTTGCGAACGTGAACCGCATGTTCGCGCGTCAGATCGAAGAGGGCGATATCTACAACGGAGAAAGTGCGGTCGTGCCAGCACGACGGTATCGTATGAGCCAGGTCATCGCAGCGCTTGCCGATCATGATCTGTTCCAGCAAAACGTTCAAGAGCGCTATGAGCGCTTTACGCGTCTTTATCCGCGGCTGATGCGTGCTACGATCGCGCTCGGCATCTTGGTGCCCATTGGGTTCACGGTGGCATTCTCGCTCACCATGACCGAGAAGATCGTATTGCTCACTGCGTGGCTCATATGGTTCGCTCTCGTGTGCGGTTTCTTGATCATAGTTGAGGAACTGCGCTACAGCATGCGTCGTCAGTTACAGCTTGACTCGATGGACTCCGAGAAGCTGCGTACGATCTATGCTGATCGCAAGGTCGAGCGCTATAGCGATTCTCGCAGCTTGCACGAAGATGCCTCCTTGCTGCCGCCCAAGCGAGGTGGTAAGCGATGAAGAACATCCTTGCGATATTCAAAGCGGATCTTAAGAACCTGTTCGGCAATGTGGTCAATGGCATCGTGACGCTTGGCCTTATCTTGCTCCCTTCGATCTTCGCGTTCTATAATATCATCGCGTGCTGGGATGTCTTCGATAACACCGGCAATGTGAAGGTCGCGGTCGCGAACACCGATGAGGGTTATCAGAGCGATCTTGTTCCTATGCGGATGAACCTGGGAGAGCAGGTGATCTCTGCGCTTCGGTCGAACGACCAGATCAAATGGGAGTTCGTCTCTGAAGAAGAAGCGATAGATGGAGCGAAGGCCGGTCGCTACTATGCGGCTGTGGTCATCCCTTCAACGTTCAGCAAAGATATGCTCACGTTCTATAGCGATGGGGGAGAGCAGGCGCGCATCACCTACTATTCCAACCAGAAGAAGAACGTGATCGCACCGAAGATCACGGATCAAGGAGCATCTTCGGTCTCGTATGCGGTAAATGAGGCATTCGCTCAATCGGTCAGCGAGATCTCGCTCTCGCTCGTGCATGTGATGGCGAATTACCTTGATGAGAATGGCGCTGATGCGCGTGTTGTTGCGCTTGCCGATCATCTGGAGGCCACTTCACGCGTTTTAGATAATGCCGCCAGTGCGGTCGAGGTATTCGGAGCGTTCGGTAGCGCCTCGAAAGATGCGCTCGACTCCGCTACTAAGCTCATCGAAGCCACACAAGCAGGCTTCGGTTCAGTTGCCGGCTCGACAGCAGGCGTGGCAGAAGGGGTCAGCGAGACTGCTGAAGCGCTCAATAGCGCGACAACGACGTTCAAAGAAGCGCTCAAGGCTTCGACCCAAAGCTACGAGCAGCTTGCGCAGGCTGCAAAAGACGCTGCAGGCGCACTTGGAAATACATCGAGTGCGATGGCGAGCAGTATGCGCACGCAGGCAGAGGCGGTTTCTGCGCAGATCGCAAGCTATCAGGAGCTCTCTGCGCTCTTGCGCCAGATCGCACCGAATGTTCCGAGCGATGTGCAGCCGGTGCTTCTTGCTATGGCGGATCGTCTCGATTCAACGGTGAAAACGCTCGAAGCGCTGCGTGATCTGCTCAACCAAAGCGCCGATGATCTTGACCACGCCAACGCGCAAGCAAAAGCGGATATCGCTGAGCTTGAAAAGGTGTCTGCTGAGGCGAAGGCTGAGCTCGATACCTTGCAGAAGACCTACGATCAGGAGGTTGGTCCTGCACTCGAAGAGTTCGAACGCTCTTCCAAAGCTGCGGCAAAGGCCTTCTCGGAGGGAGCAACGGTGCTCTCGGAGCAAGACCCCTTCTCGATCGAAGGAAGCGAGTCGCTCGAAGGCACCTTCAACGATGCGCTTGGGCAATCAGCTGAATCGGCAGATGAGCTTCGAAATGCCGCCGATCAACTTTCGAGCACCGCAGAGAAGCTGCGCCGTGCGGCGGTGGCAGGGGATTCGAAGACGCTTCATGATCTGCTTTCGGCGGACGTGGAAGGTTTAGCTCATGCGCTTGCAGCTCCTGTGAACATCGAGCGCACCGCAGTCTTCCCGAGCCAATCGTTCGGTGCATCGATGGCGCCGCTCTATACTACGCTCGCTATCTTCATCGGGTCGCTTCTCATCATGGTCGCGGTGAAGCCTCGTATTTCGCAGCGCATGAAGGATAAGCTCAAAGATCCGAAACCCCGTCAACTCTTCACGGGTCACTTCCTCATCTGCGCATTGCTCTCGTTGGCGCAGACCACGTTCATGGCGCTCGGTAACCTCTTCTTCCTCGATATCTCAGTGGTGCATCCGCTGCTGTTCATGCTCGTGTACTGGTTCGCGGGTCTGGTGTTCACGTTCATCATCTATGCGCTCGTGGTGTCGTTCGCGAACCTTGGCAAAGCGATCGCGGTCTTGATGCTCATCGTGCAAGTAACTGCGTGCAATGGGTCATATCCGCTCGTGATCTTGCCTGATTTCGTCCAGATGATAAGCCCTTGGATGCCCGCAACGCATGTGGTGGAAGCCATGCGCGCGGCTATGTTCGGCATCTATCAGAATGATTTTTGGATAGCCATGGGCGAGCTGGCGCTCTTCTTGGTTCCGGCAGCGCTCTTAGGATATGCCCTCAGAAAGCCTCTTGAGAAGTTCATGCAGTGGTATGTGCGCACGGTCGAGTCGACGAACTTGATCGAGTAGCTGTTGTGTCAAGCTGTTCGACAGTGGTTCGCAGGAGCAAGTCTTATCGGAAGGTTCACCGTTGCCTACGATGCGCTCTTCGCGGCCTTCTCATGTTCGGAGAGCAGCTTGCTCCGCTGGATGACCACGGCGCCGATCAGGAAGGGCAGCCAGAAAACGATCGCACGATAGACCATGATAACTGCCATGGCGGTTGCCTGATCGATGCCGAAAAGAGCAAAGGCAACGAGCGCTGCTGCCTCTACTATGCCTACCCCTTGAGGGACGAACGAGATCATCGCGAACAGGGTCACTACAACATATCCGCAGATCATCGCTTCGATGTCGTGTACGCCGAAAGCTAGAGCGACAAAAGCGAAGCACCCAAGCTCGAAGATGCTCGCGGCAACATTGAGGCCCAGATCAGCCCCTATGTCTTGCTTGTTCTTCGTCATGAGCGCTGCAGATTGTGCATAGGTGTTGACCGTATCCTTCACCCAAGCATCAACGGGCTTCTTCTTGCGTTTGGTCAAGAATCTATCGATGATGTGAACGAAGGGGGCGAGCAGCTTCAAGAGCAGGTCGGGCTTCATCGCAGCGAACGCCATCGCGGCGACCATGCCGCCTACGATAAGGATCGCGACGGCGCCAAGGGCGATCCATCCTGCATTCAATCCGCCCGCGATGCCTAAGATCGCAAAACCGATGACCATGATCACCAAGAAGCCTGCATTGATCGATACCTGACGGAGCAGCGCGGCTCCTGTTGCTTTGCCAGCCGAGATATGCTCATGGGCTGCTTCTGCGATCACGATCGAGGTTCCGGACATATTGAACGAAGGAATGACTGTATCGACGAAGAACGTCGCAAAAACGAGCTTTATTCCTTCTTTGAGGCTGAGGTATGATCCAACCGATTTGAAGCACCAGATGAAGGAAGCTCCTTGAGCGAAGTATTTCCCCATCTGGAACAGAATCGCGCCAATGAGGAAGAGGGGAGCTCCGCGTTCGATCGTGGTAACGAGCTCTTCAAGTTGATCGCCTCGTAAGAAGACGACCGCGAGCACGATAACGAGCACAAGACCAACAAGTATCTTCTTCAGGTTCTTTTTCATGAGGCAGCCTTTTGCGCAGTTCAGAGCAATGGATC
>CABQIW010000021.1 GCA_902464295.1 uncultured Eggerthella sp. | reverse complement strand
GCATGAGCGAATCAGCATGCGCTGATTCGCGAACAGGGAAGCGGGGAACCTCGTGCCTCGCGCTCGGCGCTGATCGAGCCAGGAAAGATGTCGAACGACCGGGTAGTTCGTCATCTTTTCGAGCGAGGATGGGCTTGTTGCTGAACCTGCTTCAAATGCTCGGGAGAAAGATGCGTATAGATCTGCGTGGTCGAAAGGCTGGAATGGCCGAGCATTTCCTGCACACTGCGCAGGTCCGCCCCACCCACGAGCAGATCACTTGCAAAGG
This sequence comes from uncultured Eggerthella sp., assembly GCA_902464295.1. GTDB lineage: Bacteria > Actinomycetota > Coriobacteriia > Coriobacteriales > Eggerthellaceae > Anaerotardibacter. The sequence goes on along the minus strand of CABQIW010000021.1, from coordinate 39,054 downwards.
AGTGGCGCATCGCATGGGGTGAGAGCGAAGGGTTGAGACCAGCAAGCGCGAGCGCCTGCTTGAAGATCGTGCGGATCGCGGCGGTCGAGAGCGGGTTGCCGCGCGTTGAAAGGAAGCAGGCATCAGATGCGCGCTTTGAATGCGCAGCTAGCTCAGAGCGTGATTCCTCAAGGTAGCGGCGAAGCGCCGAAACAGCTTTATGGTAGATCGGGACACGGCGCTCTTTGTTCCCCTTGCCCACCACGCTCACATACCCTTGGTCGAGGTGGAGCCTATTGAGCGTGAGACCTTCGACTTCAGACACACGCAAGCCACACGCATAGAGCAGCTCAAGAACAGCCTGATTACGCAGAGCCACCGCTCTATCGCGTTCAAGCTCTTCTTCGCTCGCATACACCGAAAGCAGTCGCTGCATATCTTCATGCGAGATCGTTTTGGGAAGCGTTTGTGCCTGCTTCGCGCCCTGCAGGACCGCAGCCGGGTTGGCAGGATAGCCATACGCGATCACGAGCCATTGATAGAACCCTTTGAGCGAAGAGAGATGCCTGTTAGCTGTTCTACGCGAACGCCCTTCTCGATCGAGCGTGCCCAAATAACGCCTGATCTGCTTATGGGAAGGAGCATCAAAAGGCGTGTTCGTCTCAGAGCACCACTGCGCAAAGCTCGTCAGATCGTTTCCATAGGCTTTCATGGTGTGTGCGGAATGATTGAGCGTTCTCAAGTAGTCGAGGTATTCGTCGATCAGAGCGCGCGACGCTGAGCAGGCGCATTCTCGCTGCTTACTGCATTCGGTCTGCTCTTCATGTTCTGGCATGATCTAGTTTGTTCCCTCGAGTAGCAAAGCATGCGCGGAAACGTATGATTTCATGGCTTCGCTCCCCCGTTCGGCATAGGCCTCGTAGCGCTGCTGCTTATTGCGAATACGTTCTTCGAAAGGCGGCAAGATGCCGAAATTCACATGCATCGGCTGGTAGTCTTTTGTCTCCGGATCGGTCGCGTAGTCTATGAGCGCCCCGAAAGCGCTTTCACGCGGAAGCGGATCGAGCTCGATACCGCGCGCAGCTGCACGTACGCTCAAGCTGGCAAGCAATCCTGAAGCGATGGCTTCGACATATCCTTCGGTCCCGCTCAATTGTCCTGCAACATACAAGCGGACGGGTAGAGCACGTGAAGCGGCGCTCTGCAGTTCAAGATGGCAGTTGAGCAGCTCAGGTGCATTGATGAAGGTGTTGCGATGCATCACGCCATAGCGCGCGAACTGAGCCTGCTCAAGACCGGGGATCATGCGGAACACGCGCTCTTGTTCAGGGAACGCAAGGTTCGTCTGGAAGCCAACGAGGTTATAGCACTGCTTATCTCTACCCTCTGCGCGCAATTGCACCACTGCCCAGGGGCGTTTCTGCGTGCGCGGATCCACGAGTCCGACTGGCTTCAACGGTCCAAAACGTGGCGCATCGAATCCTTTGCGTGCGATCTCTTCGATCGGCTGGCAAGCCTGGAACAGATCGCCGGTCTCGAATTCCTTCTTGATGACGCAGCGGGCATCGATGAGCTCCTGCGCGAAGGCTTCATATTCTTCCTTGTTGAAAGGCGCGTTGAGATAGTCCCCGGCACCTTCTTCGTAGCGGCTTTGACCGAACACGACATCGTGGTCGAGCGAATCCGCATAGACGATCGGTGCCGCAGCATCATAGAAGGAAAGATGGTCTTCTCCGGTGAGCGTACGCAGCGATTCTGCGAGCGCAGGCGAAGTAAGAGGACCCGTAGCGATGATGCAAAACGGTGCTGGATCTTCAAGGGCGTACGGTCCCTCATGATGCGCGTCTTCGATGATGAGCGCACCCGATGGGTCAATGCCTACCACCTCTGCTTCAATGCGATGAACTCCCGCTCGCGCGAGCGCATCGGTGACCAACGAGGCGAACTGCTCGCGATCGACCGCAAGCGCACCACCGGCAGGAACGCTGCTCTCATGCGCGAACGCGAGCAAATGCGAACCAAGCAGCTCGAGCTCTGCCTTGAGCATGCCAGCAGCGCTGGCCTCTTTGGTAGATTTGAGCGAATTGGAACAGACGAGTTCCGCGCACTTATCACCATGATGCGCACCCGTAGTGCGAAACGGACGCATCTCGATCAAGCGAACAGCGAAGCCATCCGCCGCCAATTGCAGGGCAGCTTCACTTCCTGCAAGGCCACCTCCGATGATGTCGACACGTTTTTCCATGCCATCAGGGTACTACACAACGCAAGCGCCATAACTTCCGTTCGGGAATCTTTCTATGAAACCCTCATGTTCGAGCTTCGCTAACTCAACCATGAGCCAAGCAAGTCTCTTTTCGGGCGAAGGAGCACCAATATCATCCTTTTGCATGAGCACGTCAATGCTCAACTGTTCTGCCTGCAGCGCTGCATAGAGAGCAGAATGCTCCTCCACTTCTTTTCTGCGCATATCCTGGACCTTCAAGCATCCATACAGGTTGAAGATAACATCCTCGAACGTCTCTTCGTCAACAATCGGAGTAGCGCCCTGATACAGAAGTCGGTTCGCCCCGCGCGAGGTGGGCGAAGTGATCGCGCCGGGCACAACGAGCACTTCGCGATTCGAAGAGAGCGCATCATCGGCAGTCGAGAACGTTCCTGAAGGAAGCCCTGCTTCCACGATGAGCGTTGCACGAGAAAGGCCTGCGATGATGCGATTGCGTGCACGGAAGGTGTAAGGCATGGGTGGAAACTGCCACTGATGCTCGGAGATGACGGCACCACCTTTATCAATGACCTCCTGGAACAGATCGCGATTCGACTCGGGGTAGATGCAATCGCATCCTCCACCAAGCACGACCACCGTCGGGCTCCCTCCTTCAAGGCATCCCCTATGGGCTGCGCTATCGCATCCGAGCGCCCCACCTGAGATGATCGTGACCCCATGCTCAGAAGCGACCTTCGCGAACTTGAACGCCACATCGCGCCCATACGGTGTTGCTTTGCGCGCACCGATCACAGAAAGGCCGCACGTGAGCACTTGCGGGTTACCAATTCCATAGAGCTTCTTCGGTGGATCCGGAATATCCATCAACTGCTCGGGATAATCCTCTCCTCCATAAGGAAGAATGAAGCGTACTCCTTCAAGGGGTTTTGTCGGTCGCAATTCTCTCATGAATCATCCTCTCTCGATCATTGTTTCGTTTCGCTCGTCTGAAAGCGCAGGGCATAGGCTTCAGCCAAGTGTTCTTCTTCGACTGAATCCGAAAGGGAAAGGTCGGCGATCGTGCGCGCGAGCGAAAGTATCTTCATGATCGAACGCGTATTGAGCCCACTCGTATTTATCGCAAGTTCAAGGAACTCATTCGCACGTCTGCTGAGCACACAAGAATGGAACAGTGCCAAGAGCTTATTGCGTTTGCCGATCCGGAGCGGCGAATCTACGGGTCCCAAGCATTCATCCACCCCTTGGTTCTTCGTGCGATGGAGCATGCGTTCGTGAGCAAACGCACGTGCACGGACGATCTCGTCTCTCATTTGCGCAGAACTTTTACCAGAACGGGCCTTATCCAGATGCGAAAGATCGATACGAGCAACATCGATCCTGATATCGATGCGATCCATCACCGGACCGCCTATCTTGCTCTGATAACGCTGGATCTGATACGGGCTGCATTTGCATTCGTGCTCTTCATCGCCGTAGTAACCGCAGGGACAGAGATTCGTCGCCGCTACGAACATGAAGCGCGCGGGAAATACGTACGAACCTTCCGCTCGTGTGATGTGCACGATTCCCTCTTCAAGGGGCTGCCGAAGCTGCTGCAACACATCGTTGTGCATCTCTGCAAGCTCATCGACGAAGAGCACGCCATTGTGCGCGAGCGATACTTCGCCGGGACGCACGGGGTTTCCTCCCCCAAGCAGGCCTGCTGCCGTCACGCTATGATGAGGCATACGAAAAGGTCGCAAGCCACCATAGATCCTCCGCAGATCGGCATCGAGCGCTGAGTGGATCATGGCGGTTTGGATCTTCTCTTCTTCGGAAAGCGGAGGCAGAATGCTCGGCACGCACTGAGCGAGCAAGGTCTTACCCGCACCAGGAGAACCCATCATGATGATGCCGTGATTTCCGCAAACCGCCACCTGCAACGCACGTTTAGCCGCATCATGACCGACCACGTCTGCGAAATCGAACGCATAATCGCGCTGCTCAGGTTCACTGAAGCAGAGTGCCGGCAGTTCTTCACGCGTGATCTGACGCAGATATTCGAGCGCGAAGCATTCCACCCCTGAAACAGGAAGGGCTCCATGATCGGTCGCTCCCGTTATGAGCGTTGTGCCCAATTCGCGCGCGCATTGCTGATACGAGATGAGCCCTGCCGTAGAACGAACTCTTCCTTCAAGCGAGAGCTCACCCACCACGAGCGCGTTTTCCAGATGGGCAACAGGGATCTGACCAGTTGCTGCAAGGAGCGCGAGCGCAATGGGCAGATCGAATCCCGACCCCGTCTTGCGCAACGAGCTCGGCGCAAGGTTCACGACGATCTTATCGCTTGGCACATGGAAGCCTGCCGATTTGATAGCCGCCCGCACGCGCTCTCGTGATTCCTGGATGGCAGTATCGGGCATTCCCACGATCGAGAACGAAGGGATACCGCTCGAGATGAGGACCTCGACTTCGACCGGCAACGCCTCAACACCGCGTAGCACCGCACTCTTCACCTTGTAGGACTGCTGGGACATCGCTGCCTCACATCGACCCAAAGGCGTTCAGATGATGGCGCAGGAAAGCGCGATCCTCTCCGAGCACAAGGATCGCGATGACATCGAAACGCACGCGTACATCGGCATAATCATGATCTTTGAGATAGCAAGCTGCGATACGTTCATAACGCGAACGTTTCCGCGTATCCACTGCCTCAGAGGGAAAGCCTTTCTGAGCGTCCTTACGAGTTTTCACCTCGATGAAGCAGAGCGTATCGTCTTGAAGCGCGACGATATCCGCCTCGCCAGCGATGCACTTCCAGTTGCGATCGAGGATCTCGTATTCGCGGCGCTGAAGAAAGCATGCGGCGGCCTCTTCTCCCCTCTTGCCGAGTTCATGCGGGGAATACGAAGCTACGTCCTTGGCTCCTTTAGCGTCTTTGGTCTCTTTGACACTTTCGACCTCTTTTGCGGCTTTGGCTCTTTTGGTCCCTTTGGCCTCTTCTGTGGCATTGGCTCTTTTGACACCAGCGCTCTCTTTGCAAGGCGCTTCCTCTTCTTTTAGTTTCGTGCATAAAGCTTGTGATTCTTCCATTCCTACCTCCTTGACCTAAGGATAGGAAGGAAATCTCAACGAAATTTGAAAGAAATCTGATGTCTTCGCGCGCGCAGATTTACGTTTTGCTCACGTTTTTCTCAAACACCGAGGAATCTCCCCGTTCAGCAAAGACTCTTTATGAATTCGGAGTACGGCTGGTCACTCTAAAGCGAACGATTCTCTGTGAAGTTCTTGCAATACGAAGCACGATGAATAGGAGTAAGCCCCTTCTCCGCGATAGCACGACGATGCGCCGCGCTGCCATACCCCTTCGATGAAGCAAAATCATACCCTGGGTAAACCTGATCGTATCCGACCATGAGCGCATCGCGTTCGACCTTAGCGATGACCGAAGCAGCCGCAATGGAGGCACAGCGCGCGTCCCCCTTCACCACATTGATCTCGCGCGCGTCGAAGCCAAGCGGATTGCCGTCGAGCAGGATGACCTCGGGCACAATACCTTGGGCTTCGATATTGGCAACTGCTGCTTTGAAGGCGCGCTTGAGGCAGGCCATGATGCCGAACTCATCGATATCCTCAGGAGGGATATGAACGACCGAGAAAGCGCGAGCTGAACGCTTCACCTCATCAGCGATAGCAGGGCGCTTCGCTTCCGCGATCTGTTTGGAGTCGTTGAGTCCGCCTATGAACGCAGCCGCCGGATCGAGCACGACAGCGCCCACGCTCACAGGACCAGCAAGAGGACCGCGACCAACCTCATCGAGCCCAAGCACGACCTTGCCGCCTGCAAGCTCTTGTTCGAACGTATAGAGACGCATCAGGCGCGCATGCTCCTGCTCTTCGCGCTCGATACGTCTGCGCGCGGTAGCGAGCGCCTGCTGCACCCCTTTGCGCTCATCAGAAACGAGTGCACGCTCGAGCGCAGGGAAGCTCTCAGGCGTTGCTTCTTTCAGCAACGCTCGTATCTCCGCTATCGATCTCACGCTCTCTCCTTTTCTCAACTCGCTGAGGTGACAAAAGACCGGGTAGCTTTGTCACCTGTCATCCTGTAAGTTGTCGTTGCCATAAGGGGCGGAGCCTGTGGGGTGGTTGGACGACTCTGAGTCCGCACTCTTAGATAGTAATAGGCTGTCCGAAGGAGCGAAGCGCATGAGCTTGCCTAATTAGGAAAGCGAACAGCGAAAGCGGGTCGACCCAACCACCCCTCAGGCGTAAGCCCCTTGTGGCAACAAGCGAGGACCTAGGTGACGAACGACCGGGTAGTTTGTCACCTTTCAAAACGAAAAAAGGGGTACGAAACCCGTACCCCTTTTCGAATGCGAATGAAGACGCTCTTAGAATGCCTTTTCCTTGATCTTCGCAGCCTTGCCGACCTTGTCGCGCAGGTAGTAGAGCTTTGCGCGGCTCACATCACCACGACGGGTGACTTCGATCTTCTCGATCTTGGGAGAGTGAACCGGGAAGGTACGCTCCACGCCCACGGAGAAGCTGATCTTACGAACCGTGAAGGTCTCGCGATTCGAAGCACCATGACGACGGATAACATCGCCCTGGAACACCTGAATACGCTCGCGATCGCCTTCCTTGATGCGATAGTGAACCTTCACCGTATCGCCAACGTTAAAGCTTGCAACCTCAGGATTGATCTGCTGTTGCTCGATTGCGCGGATGATATCCATGTCAAATTCCTTCTATATTTCCACTACTTTATATACAAACACAAAGTGATGTCAGAGACACAGCTGATAATTATACGGTGAGCCAAATTGCGACGCAAGAAGCAAATGTAAAAATTGTTGCAAAACCACTCGCCTAGCGGCAGACGGTTCGCGCGCACGCTCCTGCGGCGTTAGATGAGCAACAACAATCCGTACGAGCCCACCCCAGCAACGATGCTCCACATGAGCGATTTCGTCTTGATGGCAACGGGGATCACGATGAGCGCAGCGATGATAGGAATCATCGCAGGCCACAAGCCCGCATCGAACATGCCGGGGCTGAAGATGTCGTTCGCGATGAGCGCAGCGAAGGCAGCTGGCGGAATGAAGGCGAGCGCCTGAGAAAGCCATCCAGGCAGCTCACGGCCGCGCAGTGCAAAGAGCGGCACCGTGCGGAAGATAAGGATCGTAAGTGCGCATCCTATGCCGATGAGCGCGAATTCAGTCCAACCCACGTGCACTCACCCGCTCTCTTCTTACCACGATCATGCCAGCAGCAACGCCCAAAAGAGCGCCGATCAAGATAGCAGGTCCTGAAAGCCCCACGCATTTCGCTAGATACACGCCGAGCACCGCAACCACGCCAGCAGCGATGTTGCCTTTGGTAGCTGGTTGCGAAAACAACAGGCACAGGAAGATGCTCGTCATGGCGAACGACGCGAGCGCAGTGGGCACGGTAAGCAAACTTCCGAGCAGTACCCCGAGCACGTTCGCGAGCGCCCAGGAGCTTTGCGAGAACAAGTTAACGAGCGTTGCGCCCTTGATGTTCCACTCGCCCTGCTCGAGCTTCACCACGTTCACCGCGAATGATTCATCGGTAACGGTCGCACCATACAGGAACGCCAGGCGCTTGTTCACGTTCTCGCAAAAGCGCGAGAGCGATGCGCTATAGAGCATCTGGCGGGAATTGACGAGCGTCACGCTCGCAATGATGGCAGCCATGGGAGAACCCAGCAACCACATATTCGGAATCATGTACTGACCAGCGCCGGAATAGAAAAGGGCGCTCAACAAGAACACCTGGAGCGCATCCATGCCGACCGATTGGCTCAAGATGCCACAAGGAATGCCGAGAAAAATATAGCCCACCATAATGGGTGCGGCCATCTGCAATGCTTGTTTTACGAGTGATACGTTTTTCATGACCGCATCAGTATAGCGCTATCAGCCTTGAGCGCACTCTCTTCTCCGTCGGTGGATGAAGAGGGATCCTGCTACCTTAATGTTGCGCGTTCCATGACTTCGGAACGAACATGTCCTCGAAGAAGTTGATCGCATAGCGATCGGTCATGCCCGCAACATGGTCGGTGACCGCACGCAGCGGATCGTCACCAGCAAGCGCACGATATTCCGCAGGCACTTCATCGTAGTGACGCACAAAGTAGTTGAACAGATCCTCGACCAGATGGCGCGCCTTATACACCTCACGCATGACCTGATCGGACGTGTAGACCTTATCGAACAAGAACGAACGCAGCTCCATCATGGCTTCCCAGATCGGTTCGCTCATGGCGATATCGCCCTGCGCATCGGAGGTGACGATCATATCCTCAACGAGCGTTTGGATGCGATCGGCATGGTTCTCCCCGATGATCAGGTGGGTGGATTCCGGCAGATCGGATTCTTTAAGCACGCCTGAGCGAAGCGCATCGTCGATATCATGGTTCACGTACGCGATGCGGTCAGCCGTTGCAACGATACGACCTTCATACGTTTTGGCACGCTCAGAGCCCGTATGGTGCACGATGCCATCGCGCACTTCCTCGCTCAAGTTAAGGCCCTTGCCTTCGTTTTCGATGACCTCGACCACGCGCAAGCTCTGAATATTATGACGATACAGCACCTTGTTCTCCGGGGCCTCTGGATCGAGCCCCCTATGAAGCGCCAGACAGCGGCTGATCGATTCCTCTCCCACGTGCCCGAACGGCGTATGGCCCAGATCGTGCCCGAGCGCGATAGCCTCGGTAAGATCCTCGTTCAATCCAAGTGCGCGCGCGATCGTACGTGCGATCTGCGAAACCTCGAGCGTATGCGTAAGACGCGTACGATAATGGTCTCCTACCGGCGCCAAGAATACCTGCGTCTTATGGGACAACCGGCGAAACGCCTTGGTGTGCAAGATCTTGTCGCGGTCCTTCTGATAGGTGGAACGGAAGCGATCCTCCTGCGATGCGCGATCGCGCCCGAGCGATCGGTCGGAGAACGAAGCTTGGTCGCTCAAGTATTCGTGCTCTTGTTCGATACGATCATCACGCGTGGTGAGTTTCATGCAATCTTCTTTCGACTAAGCGGTAACGATGAGGAGCCTTCTGCAAGAAGGACAGCGTGACACTGGTGCATCCTGCTTGATACGACCGATGCGCGTGCTATCGAAGGCTGAGCGACAGGCGCTGCAGGATCCATCGACGAGCTCCGCCACGCCGATGCCTCCGCATTCATGGCAAGAACGCTCATATGCACGACAAAGTTCGGCATTCAGGGTTTCTGCCAACTGCTTATGCTCGGCTTCTGCCTGCGCGATCGCGCGCGTGAGCGAGCCGCCTTCTTCTTGAAACGACGCGATGGCGCTCTTTTCTCGTGCATCCAATTCAGCGCAACCCGCCATGATCTGGTCCATGAGCGGACGAATACGCGCGAGCTCGCCATCGACGCGCTCCATATCCTGCGTGAGTTTCTCGCGGCGCTTGACCACCCCATGCAGATCTTTCGTGTACGACTCAACGCTGCGGTAATCACCCTTTACCCGATCGAGCGCTTCTTGGGTCTCTTGCTGCTTCTTCTCGAGACGTTCGTCTTCCGAGAGCAGGGCGTGTAATTCATCTTCGAACGCATCGATCATGTCCTGCACCTGGGTCTTCTTCTTGATGATCGCAGAGAGCTTTTGGCGCGTTTCAAGAATGGTTTGGCGCTGAGGGAGCTCATCGAGCTTCTTCTTGTTACGGATCACTTCGGCATCGATATGCTGAAGCCGTTTGAGGTTCTCGAGCTCCTGATCGCTTGCGTGCATGCCTACCTCGCTCATCTCGTATGGGGCGAATCGCTATTGGCGAATGGTTTCAGGGGTATACCAATTCTTCGATTGGTCAACAACCATGATACATGAATCTGGCAGACCCGCCGCGAGCGCTTCGGTCGCGAGAAGAGCACAGAACGGAAGCTCTGAAACGTCGTGTCCCAGCTCGATGATCGACAGTCCGCTCTGGCGCGCTTCGAGCGCCACATGGTACTTCACCTCACCGCAGATCAGGCAATCGATGCCATTCTCCAAACAGAGGTCGACCACATCGTTTGCCGACCCACCACAGGTAACGATCGATTCGAGCAGGGTATCAGGATTGCCCCATACGCGCGGCACTGAACCGAACACGGAGACCGAACGTGCTGCGAGATGCTTGAGCGAGATCGCACCCTCTTCGCTCGCGCACACCATCCCGAAGCCCTTATCAGCCTTGCCTGCAAGCGGATCGAGCACATAGCGCGGCTTGAGACGCAGCAGGGTGGGCAAGATCGAAAGTGCCTGCGGTGTAACATCGAGCGCCGTATGGAAATCCATGCAGTTGATGCCGTGAGAGAGCGCGTAGTTCACCACCGCCCCCGGTTTTGCCCCCTGTACGGTCTCCGGCATGAAATCGCTCACCGCCTCGATGAACACGGGATGATGTGTGAGCACCACGTTCGCACCAAGGTCGGTAGCTTCTTTGAGTGCTGCGATGGTGGGATCGAGCGCGACCACCACGCCGGTCACTTCAACACCCGGGTTACCCACGGTAAGCCCTGTGCGATCCCAAGCGCACGCATCCTCAGCCGGGAAGATCGAGAGCAAACGCTGCTCGAGCGTGCCAACAGAAACGCCCGTTTTCACGGGCGCGAGAGGCCCCGTTGGGACCTTGAACAATGCATTGATATCTGATTGGGACATGTCAACCTTCTTTCGCGTTAAGAGAGCGGGATCGCTCTTCTCTCACCACCTGGTAACAACGCGGTGATCTCGCGATATCCCGCTTCATAGAGAAGTTTCAATCCAGCGTCGATGCCGCGATCGACATTGCACGGCTCGTGCGCATCTGTTCCCAGTGTAACGGGCACGCCTGCTTTTCTGAATTCTGTTAACAAATCGATATGAGGGAAGGGCTCTTTGCACGCATAGTAAGCTCCCGAGGTATTCACCTCGATCATGCGCTCCCCTGCCGCCGCCGCTTCAGCAGCTTGCGCGTAGGCACGAGCGCGATCGAAGGCTGCCGAAGGATACTTGGCGAACTTCTTCACCAGATCGGGATGTGCCATGACCGTATAGGGCATATCCGAAACGCACGCCGTACAGAACTGGTCGAAATAGCGCTCCCAGATCGCATCGTGACCGACCTCATCCCAATGATCGACCTGCTCAGGGTCGTCGAAGGGCCACATGTCAAGATAGTGGACCGAGCCCAAGATGATATCGAAGCGGCCCCAATCGATGCTCGAAAGATCGCGATCCTCATAGTCTCCGAGCCAGTCGAGCTCGGTCCCGATGAGGATCTGCATATCAGGATGAAGAGCACGCTGCGCTTCGATCTCATGAACGTAGGGATCGAGCGCTTCCCAGGGCATCGAGACGAAGTTATCGGGGTCGACCTCATGAGAGAGCGGGAAATGCTCGGTGAGAGCCAGGATCGAGATGCCCGCCTCATCTGCTGCCTGCACGACCTCGGCGATCGTGCCGTTACCATGTCCGGTAAGCCCCGTGTGCGTATGCGTGTTGATGTATTCCATGATCACTTCACTACCTCTCGAAGCATGCGCAGTGCATGATCGATGTCTTCTTCTGTGGTGGTTGGTCCGAGCGAGAAGCGCACCATGCCAAGCGCGCGATCGCGATCGATCCCCATGGCAGAAAGCACGTGCGAAGGCTCGAGGTCGCTCGACGAGCACGCCGATCCTCCCGATACGCACACTCCCCGCCGATCAAGCTGCAGGATGAGCGTTTCACTCTCGAAACCTGGGCACAGCACCGTAACGATATGCGGCCCAAAGGCGGCCGATCGGGGGTCGATGAACGTCTCGACGCCAGAAAGCTCGCTGAGACCAGTAAAGAGCCTGTCGCGCAAGGCTCGCATATGAGCGCTCGCCGTCTCGAGCTGCTCGTGGCTTGCCTGCGCTGCCGCCGCGAAACCCACCACCCCTGCGATATTCTGCGTTCCGCTGCGAAGATTCGCCTCCTGGCCTCCCCCAACGATCTGCGCACCGAACGGCGTACGCGTCTTCAGAAAGAGCGCACCCGCCCCTTTCGGACCGCCGACCTTATGAGAAGAGAGCGAAAGCGCATCTACGCCAGTACGCTTCACCGACAGCGGCATCTTTCCGAACGCCTGCGTAGCATCGCTGTGGAAGAGTGCACCAGAGCGGTGCGCAAGTTCTGCCAACTGCGCGATATCGGCAAGCGCGCCAGTTTCGTTATTCAACGCCATGATCGAAACGAGCAACGGGTCGGTTGCCGCGTCCAATACGTGCGCAAGCGCCTCAGACGTGATGATGCCCCGTTTATCAGGCCTGACGAAGAGGACCTCTATGCCGCGACGGCGCAGCACCTCTGCTGCTTCGAGCACCGCATCATGCTCGATGGCAGAAACGATCACGCTCGGCGCAGCTTCGAGCACCTTGCCGTTTGCGTGCGAGCCGTAGCCGATGCTCACGCCGCGCTTCGCCAGAACCCCCTCGACAATGCCGATAAGGGCAGCATTGTCCGCCTCGGTCGCTCCCGAGGTGAAGACGATCTCGCTGGGTCGCGCATCGAGCGTACGCGCGATATCGCGCCGGGCAGCTTCGAGCGTCTTGAACGCATCGCGCCCCGCAGTGTGAAGCGCATTCGCATTGCCACTACCCTGCGTAAGACCAGCCATTCCTGCTTCAAGATAGGGCGCCATGGCACGAGCAGCCTCGAGCGAAAGCGGTGCTGTGGCCGCCCAATCGAGATAGACGAAAGGCGCATCTGCCATGGACTATGCACGCCCCTTGTCTGCTTGCGCGTCCGTTCCCGCCAGGCGTATCTCCTCGATCGCGCGGGCGGGATCCTCGGCGGCGAACACGCCCGATCCTGCGACAAGCACATCGGCGCCTTCAGCGCACACCAATCCTGCCGTGTGATCTGCGCTGATGCCCCCATCGACCTCGATGAGCAGATCGGGGTTGCGCTCCTTGGCTGCCTGCGCAACATACGCCACGCGCTCTTCGCTTCCTTCGATGTAAGACTGCCCCGAAAAGCCCGGAAACACGCTCATGACCAGGATCATATCGACCTCTTCGATGAAAGGATCGAGCGCCTCGATGGGCATATCGGGCTTGAGTGTGAGCGCTGGATGAGCTCCCCGTTCGCGAATATGGCCCAAGAGCGCATGGAGCTCGTCTTCGTCGGGTACAGCCTCGATATGGACCGAGACATAATCGGGGTCAAGGTCGAGATACCAATCGATCTGCTCTTGCGGATTCGAGATCATGAGATGCACATCGATCGGCAGATCGGTTATGGCGCGGAGCTGCTTGATGAACGGTACGCCGATCGTAAGGTTGGGCACGAAATGCCCATCCATCACATCGACATGGATGATATCGGCTCCTGCTTCTTCGAGCATGCGGATATCGCGCTCCATATCCATGAAGTTCGCTGAAAGGATCGAGGGGGCGATCCGTACCGTAGAGAACATGAAACCAAGCTTCCTTTCTCAAGAACCTAGCTATTACGCGCTTCAAGATCGAGCAAGAACTGCTTGATCTTGAGCCCTGCAGCATAGCCCACCAAGTCTCCATTCTTCCCGATCACGCGATGACATGGAACGAGGAGCGGCAACGGGTTCTTGTTGTTCGCGCCCCCCACCGCACGCATCGCGCGCGGCGCATCGATCGCGCACGCGACCTCTTGATAGGTGCGTGTTTGCCCGTAGGGAATCTTCTCGAGCGCGCTCCATACGCGCTTTTGGAAATCGGTCCCGCTCGCCTTGAGCGGAAGATCGAAGTGCTTGCGCTTCCCTGCCAGGTACTCCTGAACCTGGTTGGCAGCATCGTTGGTGAGCGCCGTAGGCGTGCAAGCTCCCTCAAGTTCCGCAGGGCCGAACACAAGCTGCGTGATGTGCGCGCCATCACTTGCGATCGTGATCCTGCCCATAGGGGTCGGATAGACGAAGTACGTTCGCTCACTTGGCATAGATGGTCCCCTCATGCTCAAGCCCCCAGAATTCCGTGGTGAGCGGCCGGTCGAAGAGTGTCATGATGGTCTCCTCGATCGAAGCCTTGTCCCACAGCACGCTGCGCACCGCTTTCGTAATGGGAAGCTCCACTCCATAGGAACGCGCGAGCGGCTCGATGGTCTTGCAGGCAAGCGCGCCTTCGACCACCATATGAGTCTCCTGCTCGTATTCCTCAAGCGTTTTGCCGTGCGCGACAGCCTCGCCGAACGTGCGGTTGCGCGAGTGCTGGGAGGTGCACGTTGCGATCAAGTCGCCAGCACCAGCAAGGCCCATGACCGTGAGCGGATCGCCGCCACGGGCATACACGAGCCTGCTCATCTCCGCCATACCACGCGTCATGAGCATGGCTGCTGTATTGTCCCCCATGCCCATGCCATAAGCGATGCCCACCGCGATCGCGATAACGTTCTTGAAGGCTGCGCACAGCTCCACGCCGATGTAATCGGAAGAAACGTAGCACCTGAAGCTCGCGGAAGCGAACAACCCGCGGAAGAAGAGCGCGGTCTGTTCAGAAGGAGAAGCGATGACCGTACCCGAAGGCGTTCGATACACGACCTCTTCAGCATGATTCGGCCCCGAGAGCACCGCAAGGCGATCCTCATTACCGAGCACGTCTGCATATATCTCGATCGGGAGCAGCATCGTTTCCTGCTCCACGCCCTTCGAGCAGATGATGATGGGGGTCTCAGCAGAAACGACCCCTTTCATCCGCTCGGCGAAATCGCGCAAGAGCCTTGAGGGGGTGACCACCACCACCGCGCCTGCGCCCGCAAGCGCCTCGTCAAGCTGAGCAGTAGCCGTGATAGCGGGGTCGAGCGCAGCATCGCTCAGATAACGCGGATTGCGATGCTCGTTCGTGATCGCTTCGGCCACTTCAGGCTTGCGCGCCCACATGCAGACTTCGTTATCGTTTGCCGCGAGCACGTTCGCGAGCGCCGTGCCCCACGATCCTGCACCGATCACTGCAACTTTCATGACTCACGCCTTCTTCTTCTGCCCGATACGATTCTCGTTATGGTTGATAAGACGCTTGATGTTCTCGCGATGCGCGAAGACAACGAGCAGAGCGGCGATCGAGATGGCGCACGCCGCGGGAAGATTCGGCCAGTAAAGATAGAATGCAAAGAACGGGCAGGCAAGCGCCGCAGCGATCGAGCCCACCGAAACATAGCGTGTTGCGATGACGAGCACCGCGAAGATCACCAGTTCGAACACGGCGAACAGTGGCCCGAACACGAAGAAGAGCGCACCGATGGCCACCGCGATCCCTTTCCCTCCGTGGAACTTCAGCCACGGCGAATAGATATGACCGACCACGCAACCGAAGAAGGAAAGCGCCAAGACAAGCTGGCCTGCTTCATAGCCTGCAGTTGGAGCGACCATGCCAGCGAAGACCGTTCCCAAGAAGCCCGAGAGCAGACCTTTCCCGAAATCGAGGATGAACACTGCTCCGCCGCCGATCTTGCCGAGCGAGCGCATGGCGTTGGTCGTGCCGATGTTCCCCGAACCTTCATTGCGGATATCCTTCTTGAAGAACAACCGCGAGATGATGACTCCGAAAGGGATCGAACCGAGGAGGAACGTGATGAGCAGGATGAGGATCGAAGCGATCGCGAGATCCATAGCTTAATCCTTTCGCTTAAAACGAAGGCGGACCGGTGTGCCTTCGAGATCGAAGGTGCTGCGCAAGCGCTTTTCAAGATAGCGCTCGTACGAGGGTTCGATTATATCAGGATGATTGCAGAAGAACGTGAACTGCGGCGGGCAGGTTCCTGTTTGCGTCACGTACTTGATCTTCAAGAGCTTCTTGCCCTTCGAGATCGTGTGACCGAAATCACGGATCTCCTGCAACCAATTGTTGAGCTTCGAGGTCGAGATGGTCGAGCAGTAGTTGTCGTAGGCAGTATCGATCGCATTCCAGATACGATGAACGTTCTTTCCTGAGAGCGCCGAGATAGCGATGACCGGTGCATACCCTACGAACATGAGACGATCCTTGATGCGCTCGCGGATCTCCGCCTTGGCTTCAGGACCTTCGACCAAGTCCCACTTGTTCAGGATGATCACCATCGCGCACCCTCGTTCGGCTGCCATACCTGCAACACGCTGGTCCTGGTCGGTAAGGCCGATCGTACCATCGATGACGAGCAGCACCACTTCTGCACGGTCGATCGCACGCAGTGCACGCACGTATCCGTAGTACTCGACGTCTTCATCGATCACGCTCTTGCGACGGAGCCCCGCCGTATCGATGATCGTGTAATAGCGCCCTTCGTGCTCGATCGTGGTATCGATCGCATCGCGCGTAGTGCCTGCCACATCCGAAACGATCGAGCGATCGTTGTTCGTGAGCTTGTTGGTGAGCGAAGACTTGCCTGCGTTCGGCCGTCCGATGATGGCAACATCGATCGTATCGAGCTCTGCGTGCTCTTCTTCGGTTGGCTCGGGGAAACGTTGCACCACTTCATCGAGAAGATCGCCCGTGCCCGTTCCATGGAGCGCCGATACCGGCCAAGGCTCCCCTAGCCCGAGCTGCATGAATTCCCACATCGCGTTCGTATCGCTGGGATTGTCGAGCTTGTTCACCACGAGCAGCACCGGCTTGTTCGAGCGGCGCAGGATGTTCGCCACTACCTGATCATCAGCGTTGATGCCTGTTTTGCTATCGACCAAGAACAGGATCACGTCGGCTTGTTCAGCTGCCACGAGCGCCTGCGAACGGATCGACTCTTGGAACACATCGTCCTTGTTCATCTCGATACCGCCCGTATCGATGAGCGTGAAATCGCGCCCGTTCCAATCAGCCTCATGATAGGAACGATCGCGCGTTACGCCACGCATCTCATGGACGATGGCTTCATTGTTCTCTGCAATGCGATTGACCAGCGTCGATTTGCCCACATTAGGGCGGCCGACGATGGCGACGATGGGCAAGGCCATAGGATAGTCCTCACTAATCGAGCGTTTCCAGGTAGGAAACGACTTCTTCGATCTGATTCTCGGGGGTCGACGCCCCCGCACTGATGCCGACCGTGGTCTTGTGAGCAAACCACTCTGGATCGATCTCTTGTGCGCTCTCTATATGATAAACCGCATCGCAGCACCCAGCGCACATTTCATATAAACGGGTGGTGTTCGACGAGTTCCTGCCGCCGATCACGAGCATCACATCGACCGAGCGTGCAAGAGCGCGCGCAGCATCCTGGCGTTGGATGGTAGCGAAGCAGATGGTGTCCTTCACCACCAGCTCGATGCCCCGCGCTTGGAGCGCACCTACGATCTCGGTGAGCTTCTGGTGGGATTGCGTGGTTTGCACGACGATGCCGACCGGTTCGTTCAGATCATCCGGGATATCCTCGACCGCTCCGACCACCATGCATTGATCGCCCTCGCGACGCGCATGCGCCAAGATCCCCTCAACTTCTGGATGCCCTGCTTCGCCCACCACGAGCACATGATAGCCTTCAGCAGCAAGTTTCGCTGCCGCCCGTTGTGCGCGCATCACATGAGGACAGGTAGCATCGATGATCTCGTTTCCGCGGGCAGCAAGCGCATCGAGCACTTCGGGAACGACCCCGTGCGAACGGATGACCACCGCCTGCTCCGTGCAGTCTTCGACCGCATCAGCCACACGAATGCCGCGCGCTGCAAGATCGCTCACCACCTGCGGATTGTGGATGAGCGGACCAAGCGTGCAGACCGTTTTATCCGCATTCGCCGTCTCAAGCGTCAAGTCAAGAGCACGCTGAACGCCATAGCAAGCGCCTGCATATTCGGCGCGCGAAACCTTGAGCCTGCCCATCAGTTCTCCTGGGGTTTCGGCTCGTAATCGGGAAGCGCCGCAACATCAACACGACCGATCTCACGCTCGGCGAACACCGCCGTGTAATCCTTGCTCTCAGGGAAGAGCTCGACCATGTTCACTTCCGAGGGCACGATATCATGACTGAGCGCAATAGCTTCGCGCAGCACATACCAGGTAGCAGCTTCGAGGCGCTCCTCTTTCGGAAGGAAGTCGAACGAAGAGAGCGCGATGGGCTCGCCATAGATCGCGGTGAGCTTCGGGAAGCGCACGTGCTCCCCTTTACGCTTGATGCGATCGACGTTCTTGAGCCCGAGCGGCACGAGCGGGGCACGACCGAGCTTCGCGATGAGCGCAGCGCCACCATGGATGGCGGGGATCTTGTTCCCCTTGCCGCGACGCGTGCCTTCAGGGAAGATGCCAACGAGCTCCCCGTTCTTCAGGAAGCGCGCCGCACGTTTGACCGTCGACATGTCGGCAGTATCGCGCTTGACCGGGAACGCTCCCACACGAGCGAAGAAGAAACCCAAGAAACCGCCCGCCACCGTAAAGAGGCTCTCGCGCGCGATCAAACGCGTCCAGCGCTTAGGCCATGAAGCCAAGAACATCATGACCACGTCGATGTAGGAATTGTGCGGAGAGAGCACGACCGCACCGGTCTTCTTGCCGGTGAATTGCAGGATAATATCGCGATTCTTCACCGAGAAACGGAAGACGATCTTCATGAGCACGAGCACGATGCCAGCAACGATATTGCCGACAACGCGATTCATCTGGTTCGACTTGTCGTTGCCATCGACCGACATGTCCCAGAGCTGTTCGCTTGATCTGATCACGCCACCATCCTATTCCTGCGCGCGCTGGGCTAGCGCGCAGATCTGGTCGATGATCTCTTCGATATAGCAATTCGTCGAATCGATGTGCAGTGCATCTTCTGCAGGTTTGAGCGGCGAGACCGAACGGCTTGAATCGACCTCATCGCGCCTGATGATATCGGCAAGCACCTCTTCGTAATCGATCGAACCCAAGTCGCGATCGACATTCTGGCGCACACGCCTATGCGCACGCTCTTCAGCAGATGCCGTCAAGAACACCTTGCACGCCGCATCGGGAAAGACCGTGGTGCCGATATCGCGCCCTTCGACCACGTAGTTGCCGCTCGCACCGATGCGCTGCTGTTGCGCAACGAGCGCCTCACGCACCGAAGGCGTTGCGGAAACAGGAGAGACCGCCTTGTCGATCTCGGCCGTACGGATAACAGAGGTCACATCCGCGCCATCGATGAACACACGACGCGGAATAGGGTCGTTGCCCTCGTGTTCGAAAGCGATCTCACACGTGCGAGCCAGCTCACCGAGCGCTGCCGCGTCTGCAAGATCGATCCCCTCTTCAAGCGCCTTCCATGCGATCGCGCGATACATCGCTCCGGTATCCAAGCACGAAAAGCCGAGCTTACGTGCTACCGCTTTGGCAACCGTTGATTTACCGGCGCCTGAAGGTCCATCAATAGCAACGATCATTGAGCAAGCCTTTCAAAACTTTCGAGGAACTTCGGGAAGCTCACCTTCACCGAATCGAAATCGACGATATTCACGGGCGTGTTGCCGCATAATCCTACGAGCGACCACGTCATAGCAAGACGGTGATCCTTGCGGGAGTCGAAGGTGAGCCCTTGCGGAACGATCAAATTCGGCTGGCCGTCGATGAACAGGTCATCGTTCTCGCACCAAGCATCGACACCCAAGAGTCCCAACCCTTCGATGATGGCATCGAGGCGGTTGGACTCTTTCTTCGTGAGCTCGCTCACCTGGCGGAACACCGTTCTTCCGTGCGCATGCGCAGCTACCAGCGCGAGCACCGGGATCTCATCGATCACGCTCGCGATATGCTGCTTGGGAATCTCGCAGCCGGTCAACCTGGGGGTATAGGCAGCTTCGATGATGCCATACGCTTCCCTGCCCTCTTGTCCCATGTGGCGCACTTCGATGGAAGCACCCATGCGCTCGAGCGTACGGACGAAACCGATACGACCGGCATTGAGGCTCACATTCTCTACCTGGATCGAGCTGCCTCGCTTCAAGAGCGCAGCGCAGATAAGGAACGCTGCAGAAGACGGGTCTCCCGGCACATCGATCTCTGAGGCTTTGAGCGTGGCCGGTCCCTGGACCATAGCGCTGCGATAGGCGCTCGTTGCATCCACGCCGAATTCAGGGAGCATGAGCTCCGTATGGTTACGTGAGAGCGCGGGTTCGTTCACGCGCGTTTCGCCCTCGGCACCCAAGCCCGCCAGCAGGACCGCCGTCTTCAGCTGAGCAGATGCCATGGGCGCATCGTAGGTGATGGCCTTCAGATTCGGATTGCCGATCTCGGTGATGGGAAGGTTCTCTTGCGCTTCAGGTTCGAAATGCACGCCCATCTTCATGAGCGGCGCGATGATACGACGCATCGGGCGCTTCTTGAGCGATTCATCGCCCGTGATCTCGACCTTGATGGGCCAAGGCGCGACAACGCCCATGAGCAGGCGTGCCGTGGTGCCGGAATTGCCGCAATCGAGCGGATGATCAGGCTGCTTGGGGCCTTCGGCACCCCATCCGGTGATGCCTCCAGAGAGCGATCCGTCTACCCCAACCTCAAGGTTCACCTTGGCACCGAGCGCGGTAACCACATCGATCGACGAACGCACATCGGCCGAATCGAGCACGCCGGTCAGGCGTGACGTTCCTTCAGCCATAGCTGAGAACAGGACCGCCCGGTGCGAGATCGATTTATCCCCCGGAACCGTAGCTGCACCATCGAGCGGCGCCTTGAGCGGCTCGATGCGCATGATATTTTCTGCATCCATCTCTGTTACTCCTTAGAACTCAAAGGATGGAAGGAAATAGTGAACCCTGCCTTGATGAGCTGGGTCGATAGTTTCCCGATATCCCCTTCATCGGTCAAAATCAAAACGAGGACAGCACTTGAAGAAGTGATGTGATCGATCTCGATAGATTGTATGTTGCAGCCGACCTGGCTTGCGATCGTGGTGACCTCTGCCACCACGCCCGTGCGATTCGTAAGCGGAATGCGCACTTCGAGCAGATCTTCGGTCGCAGGGATCCATTTTGCGGGGAGCGCCTTGCGTGCATTGGCTGCACGGTCGAGCAACGCCGTGAACTCGGCGCGATTCGCACCCGCGAGCGCCTTGGCGTACTGCGAAAGGATCTCCTGCATCTCTTCGAGGCCCCGGGTGATAGCTTCAGGGTTCTCGAAGGCGATGCCCGTCCAGAGCGCAGGAGAACCAGCCGCGATGCGCGTTGAATCCTTGAACCCACCGGCTGCAAGACGGAAGAGCGCTTCCTGGTCTCCCGCATGGCGCACCGCGAGCTCGACCAGAGAAGAAGCAACGAAATGCGGCACATGGCTGATGATGGCCACGGCCTCATCGTGTCCTTCACGCGTAAGGCTCACCACGCGCGCGCCGAGCGCCGTGAGCACCTCATGAAGCGCCGCGAAGGCATCGGGCGAAGTATGCTCATCAGGGCACAAGACCCAGTGAGCGTTCTCGAAGAGGTTGTCGCGCGAACCGGTAACGCCGCTCTTCTCCGAGCCAGCCATAGGATGCCCAGGAATGAAGTGATCGAGATGGGGCAAGATAGCTTGAGCCTCTTCAACGATCTGCGCTTTTGTGGAACAGGTATCGGTGATGATGCCCTGATAATCGCAATCGGCGAGCATGCGGAAATACTCGGGCACCGATCCGACCGGCGTTGCGATGACCACCAAGTCGCACGTATTGAGCGCTTCAGGAAGATCAGGGGCGTTCGGACCAAAACCTTGCGTGATCCAGCCGCGGTCGAGCAATTCATCGATCGCTTCTTGCGAGACATCCACACCGAGGATCGGGGCATCGGGATACGCCTTGCGATAAGCGCCAGCGAACGACGCTCCGATCAAACCAAGACCTATCACTGCGATGGATTCAATTTGCCGATCCATGGATGCTCTCAACTCTCCTTGCCTAAACGGATGAAAATGCGAAGATTGCCTTCGTTATTTCATTCTATCACGGGAAAGACCCGATGCAGCGAGGAGCGCGCGGTGTTCCTCTTCACTGAGGAGGCGCCACGTGCCTGCTTCAAGATCTGAGAGCGAAAGAGGACCGAGCGCGATGCGCTCCAGCTTGCGAACAGGATGTCCAACGGCTTCACCCATACGGCGGATCTGACGGTTGCGCCCCTCGTAGATCGTGATTTCGAGAAGGGTATGCTTCGGCTGGCGCTCGAGCAGTTCCACCTCTGCTGGTTGTGTCAATCCGTCTTCGAGCACCACCCCGCTGCGCAGTGTCTCGAGCGCACGCTCACCGACCTGGCCGCTCACCAGAGCGCGGTAGGTCTTCGGCACATGATGGCGCGGATGGATGAGCGCGTTTCCCAACTCTCCATCGTTGGTGAAGAGCAGAAGCCCAGTGGTGTCCTTATCGAGTCGGCCGACCGGAAACAACCCCGCAAAA
Organism: uncultured Eggerthella sp.; assembly: GCA_902464295.1. Lineage (GTDB taxonomy): Bacteria > Actinomycetota > Coriobacteriia > Coriobacteriales > Eggerthellaceae > Anaerotardibacter. The sequence continues at coordinate 16,580 of CABQIW010000021.1, read as the reverse complement.
CGGTCGGTAGGCACCAGCTCCGAAACGCAGCGTCCACCATGCGCATCGGACATAGCGCTCAAATATCCTGCTGGCTTATTGAGCATGAGCACCACGTGCTCTTCGGGAGGCGTAACGCGCGCACCATCGAGCTCCACCACAGCGCAGGCCGGATCGATCTTCGTGCCCATCTCGCGCACCACTTCCCCGTTCACGCTCACCCGCCCAGAAGCAATGAGCTCCTCCGAAGCACGCCTACTCGCAACGCCCGCGCGCGCGAGGAATTTCTGGAGGCGAACAGGTTCCACGGAGCAGCCTCGCTACTCTTCGTCAAAGCTGATCGATTCGAGGTCGATCTTCTCGACCGCGCCGAGTGCGCCCGTGAGCGCTTCGAGCATCTCCTGGTCGTTCTCTTCTTCCACCTCGTAGCTGAACGCTTGTTCCTTCACGAAACCAAGACGCTCTGAAATGAGATTGCGCGTGGCTTCATCGGGCGCGAACGATTCAAGATCAGGAAGCTCTGCGATCGATCTCAAGCCGAAGCGCTCCAAGAACATCTTCGTGGTGCCATAGAGCGTGGCGTTCGACGGCGCTTCGGTAACGCCCGCTTCGCGCAGATAGCCCTTCTCGAGCAATGAGTTGAGCGAACTGTCCGAGCTCACGCCGCGGATAGCAGAGACATCATTACGCGTGACCGGCTGGCAATAGGCAACGATCGCGAGCGTCTCGAGCGCTGCCTGCGAAAGCTTGCGTTTATCCCAAGAAACGACGTACTGCTCGAGCAATTCGTGGTAGCGCGGATGCGTGACAAGCTGCCAGCCTCCTGCGCGCTCGTTGAGCTGGATGCCACGATCCTGCTGTTGGTAGGTCTCTTGCAGCTCTTTGAGCGCAACCGTGATGCGGTCGACATCTTCCTCGAGAAACGCTGAGAGCGCATCGGCGTCGATCGGGTCGCTCGTAACGAACAGCATCGCCTCGAGCGCCGATTTCAGGTCGTGGTCGTCTCTCATCTCAAAAGCATCCATAGTGCGCTTCCTTATTCTTCGTCCTGGCTTTGCGCCGGGCGTTCATTATCGATATAACTGATGGCGATGTCGCCAAAGAGCGCGTCTTGGCGCAGCGAGATCTTCGCTTGCTTGAACAGCTCGAGGATCGCCAGGAACGTGACCACGATCACGTGCGAATCGGTGTCCTTCTCGATGAAATCGGAGAACTTGACCACGCGCTGGTGGCGCAGCGCATCGTGGATGCGATCGATCTGCACCTCAACCGGAATCGCACGCTTGGCGATATGCTCAGATTCCAGCAAAAAGATATCCTGGCGACTGAAGACCTGCGCACACAGCCCTCCGAGCTTATCGAGCGAAACACCCTTCAGGTAGTCGGGCATCAAGCGAAAGAACGATCGGTCAGGGCCGAACGGGCGCTCATGCATGCGCGTTTCAGTCTCGAAGCGCACCGCAAGTGCTGCCGTGGCATTCTTGAACTTCTTGTAGTTGATCAAGCGCTCGACGAGGATTCGCCGCAGGTCGGAAGGCTCGTACTCCTCGTACTCTTCCCCTTCTTCAGGCATCTCTTGCGGCAACAAGCTCGCAGCTTTTATCTCGAGCAAGGTGGAAGCCACCACGATGAAGTCGCTCGCGATCTCTAAGTCGAGTGCTTGCATGCGCCTGATCTCAGCCAAATATTGATCAGTGATATCTGAAAGAGAGACCTGGCCGATGTCCACACGCTGACGATGCACAAGGTGCAACAGCAGATCGAAGGGACCTTCGAAGCTCTCTATTTTGACCTTATATGACACTGATGCGATCCTTCGTTTCCCGGGCCTATCACGCGCCCGGAATCAAGAGCGAGCCAAGCGCTCCTGCGGTGACGTTCAAGTATTCACTGATGATATTGAAATGGAGGAGGTAGGGCAAGACGAACAGCACGATCAAAAAGATAGGAAACGCATACTGCTGGACCTTGTAATAGGTAGGCAGGTACTTCACGGGCAAGAAGAATGCGATGATCGAAGAGCCATCGAGTGGCGGGATGGGCAGTAGATTGAAGAACATCAGATAGAGATTCACCATGATGAAGATCGGCAGGAACCACCAATAGAAATAGAAGAAGAATTCCTGATGCGTAGTGAGAGCTTGTGCGTGCAAGGCGAACATGAGCGCTGAGCCGATGAGCGCCAGCACGAGATTCGCCGCCGGACCTGCAAGACCGACCACCACATCGCCCACACGTTTGTCTTTGAAGTTATTCGGGTTATACGGCACCGGCTTTGCATAACCGAACACCGGCGCATGCATGAATGCCAACAGAAGCGGCAGGATGATCGTGCCGAACGGATCGATGTGCTTGAGCGGATTGAGCGTGAGGCGACCGCTTTGCTTGGCGGTATTGTCTCCGAGCTTGTAGGCGGCGAACCCATGCATGAATTCATGGCAGACGATGGCAGGGATGAACGCCAGAATGCTGCAAACGATATAAACTACCTGATAATCCATTACCACCTCAGCTTTTACACGAGACCTGAGAAGCCATTTTGGCGCAGCGCTTCATAGGCGCCGATCGCCGCTGCGTTCGACAGGTTGAGCGAACGCAGACCCTCTTTCATAGGGATGCGCACGCAGCGCGCAGCATAACGTTCCAGAATCTCTGGATCGATGCCGCGGCTTTCGCGCCCGAACACCAAGAAGACTTCTCCTGCATAGTCTACTTCAGCGTAGCTGTGTTCAGCCTGCCCTGTGAAAAAGTACAGATTATCCGCGCTATGTTCATCGAGAAAAGCTTTCGTGCTCGCGTGATGGACGATCTTCACATCGTCCCAGTAATCGAGTCCGGCGCGCTTGAGGTTGCGTTCGGAAGGACGAAACCCCAGCGGCTCCACCAAGTGCAGGGTTGCGCCGATGCAGGCGCACGTACGCGCGATATTGCCCGTGTTCTGAGGTATCTCAGGCTCGAAGAGCACGATGTGGAGTTTCAGCGACATATCACTCTTTTCTTCCTTGTTGGCGCAGGGCAAACGAACGAGGCAGTATCTTATCTCAAATCAGAAATGCTGGCTTACGCTTGCTCACGCATCGCTTCTTCGACCTCTTCAGACAGCGCGATCCATTCTTCCTCATGTTCGGCAAGACGCTTCTTGAGCAACGCATGTTCAGCGATCGCCTCGGTCGAACGTTCAGCATCCTCATAGAACGCCGGGTCTGCCATAGCCGCGGTGAGCTCATCCATGCGCTTTTGTTCAGTCTCGATGAGCTTATCGAGCTCCGCGATGCGCTTGCGCTGGTTCTTCAGCGCAGCATAGAGCTGGTTGCGTCGCTCTGCTTCGGCGCGTTTCTGCTCCTTCGTTTTGGGAACCGATGGGATCTTCTGACGACGATGCGAACGCACCGTCACTTCGGTCTCTGCGCCACCAGGAACGTTCGATGTAGCTGTGCTTCCCTGCTCAGAGCTCGTAGCTCTCCCCTGCACTGTCTCGCTTTGCTCTTCCAGGCTCGTCTTGTAGAGGTAGTAATCGTAATCACCCGGATAGGACGTGACCCCCTCAGGCGTGATCTCGATGATGCGATTCGCCACCGAGCGGATGAGATGGCGATCATGCGAGATGAGCACGATGGTGCCTTCGAATTGCTTGAGCGCCTGCTCGAGGATATCAGCACTGGCGATATCGAGATGGTTGGTAGGCTCATCCAAGCAAAGCAGCGGTGTGGGTGCCACGAGCATCTTCGCGAGCGCCAAACGGCATTTCTCACCGCCCGAAAGCACCGCGACCTTCTTGTCGATGTCGTTCGGTCCGAAGAGGAACGAGCCCAAGAGCGTTCGTACCTGCGAGATCGTCCACTGAGGTGCCACACGGTCAAGCTCCTCGAATACCGTATTGCCAGGGTTCAGCTCTTCAAGCTGATGCTGCGCGAAATACGACTTCGTCACATGCACACCGTAGTTTATCGCACCGCTATCGGGCTCGAGCACACCAGCAAGCATCTTCAGAAGCGTCGACTTCCCCGCTCCATTCGGCCCAACGAGCGCCACTTTCTCGCCACGATAGAGTGCCAGGTCAAGCCCCTTGTAGACGACCTTCGGTCCGAATGCCTTATCCACCGCTTCGGCTGCGACCACTTTATCGCCCGTTCGAGGCGGCTGCTGGAAGCTGAACTTCACTTTCTTGCGCTCTTCGGGCACCTGGATGATCTCCATGCGCTCGATCTTCTTCACGCGATCCTGGACCTGCTTGGCTTTCGTAGCCTTATAACGGAAACGCTCGATGAAGGCCTCCATATGCGCGATCTCTTCGGCCTGTTTGGCAGCCTGCTCTCGCAGGAGCTCCAAGCGCTCTTCGCGTTGGGTTAGGTAGCTCGAATAGTTGCCGGTATAGAGCGTTACCTTCCCTAGATCGATCTCAGCAACGCGACTGACCGTATTGTCCAAGAATTCGCGGTCATGGCTCACCATGAGAACCGCACCTTGGTAGCTTTTCAGGAAGCTCTCAAGCCACTTCACGCTCTCAAGATCGAGATGATTGGTCGGTTCGTCCAAAAGGAGGATCTCGGGGTTGCGCGTGAGGAGCTTAGCGAGCGCGATGCGCATCTGCCAACCACCCGAGAACTCACTCGTACGACGCTTCATGTCCTCTTCTTTGAAGCCCAGACCGAAGAGTACCGCACGCACCCTGCTCTCGAGCGTATAACCACCCATTGCCTCATACATATCGCTCGCTTTGCCATAAGCTGCAAGCGCTGCCTCGCTCGGATCTTCGCCAAGCGCCGCTTCAAGCTCACGCAAGCGCTGCTCCTGGCGCACGACCTCATGCTGGGCAGAGAGCACCTCTTCGAAGATGGGATTATCGCCCATCTCGATCGCTTCTTGCTCGAGATAGCCGACCTGCGCGTTCTTCGCGATGATCACACGCCCTTCGTCAGGCTCATCCTTACCAGAGATGATGTTGAGAAGCGTGGTCTTCCCTGCCCCATTCGGTCCAACGAGCGCAAGACGATCGAATTCTTCCAAACGCAAAGAGACCCCCGAAAACAATTCTCTGGAGCCAAACGATTTCGCGATCTGTTCGAGCTGTAAAATCATAAGTAGGAATCAGTGTAGTGAATTCGCCCTACAGCGTCCAACCGTGCGCATGACCGAACGCGCGAACGGCACGTTGCCCAAGATGTCGAACGACCGGGTAGTTTGTCACCTTTTTGCTTAGTCGAAGAAGAGCATATCGGGGTCGGAGCGATCGAGCTCGCTCGATTCCACGAACTTGATGAAATCATCCACGCAGAACGGATGATATTTCTTCTCGTTGAACGCCATATAGATCGTGTGATAGAAGCGTTTCTTCTCGGTCGCGTTGTTATAGAGCGGCTTCACCACGATGCCTTGCACGTGGTTAAGGAAGAACGTGTCGAGCATGAGCGCCACTTCAACGCCATTCGCAGCGAACCCGGCAAGGATCGATTCGTCGTCAAAGGCATAGCGCACATTGGGAAGGTTCCACGTATCGAGCGTAGCCTTGACCGCTTTCCCCAGAGGGATCTGTTCGCGATAGGTGATGAGCTCGACATCTTCCAGGTCTTCGGGCACGATGAATTCTTTATCAGCCAGTGGACTGTCGGCATTCATCGCGATGATGAATTCTTGGGCAAGCACAGGAACATAGTGCAAATCATCGCCGAAATCGTCGTCACGCGCACAGAACACCACGTCGAATTGGCCTTCATTCAAGCTGCCGAGCAACTCCTGCGAGCGTTTCTGCGAGATGTTGAAATCGTAACGATGGTCGCTTGAGCGGTGATATTGATTCAAGAGCTGAGGAATGTAGTCGGTCTGCACCGTGATGATGCAACCAAGATCGATCAGCCCACCATCGCTCTCTCCCGAATAGCTCTTCATGACCGCCACGCCTTTGTCGAGCTGCTCGAGCGCCGCATTCACGTACTCGAGGAACTCAGCGCCATACTTGGTAAGCTCGACGTTGCGGCCCTTCTTTTGGAAGAGCGCCACGCCTAATTCGTTTTCGAGCGAAGAAATGGACCCAGAAAGCGTCGGTTGCGTGATGAAGAGTTCTTTTGCTGCGCGCGTATAGTGCTGCAAGTCTGCAAGCTTGCTGAAATAGTAGAGTTGCGAAAGGTTCATGTGCACTCCGATACCGACACGTGATTCTAGTTTCAAGAAAATTATAGCAGAAATCGATAGGTTCAAAGTAACTGATAGCACAAAACAATAGACCCTTCAAAAGGGTCTATTGCCTGTTCAATCTATTGAATTGGAGTGAGCCAGGATCACATGAGCATGCCCCTGCCCCACTTACAAGATCCTAGCCGAAACGATATTCGATACCCATGGTCGGCTGCGGATACTCCCACTTCTCAAGGATGGTCTCGCCGCAGATCATGCGACAGGTGCCACATTCGAGGCAACCCGCATAATCGAAGCGCTTGCTGCCATCGTCCTCGACCTTGTAAAGAGCCGCAGGACAGCACAGCACGAGCTTGCGGAATTCCTCGTCGGAAGGATTGTCTTTCAGAACTATATGGGCGTTCTCTTCGTCAACATTGAACTTATCGATCGAGAGCTTCTCGTCGACATTGACGGTGATATCACAAACGTTCTCTATCATAGCGCTTTGATTCCTTTCATGGCATCCTTGGCGATCTTCATGATGCCAACCTTCTTCACCGGACCCATCGCCATCTTCTTCATGCTCTGACGCGGTTTGCCATCGACGATGAACATCGGGTTCATGATATCGCGGATCATCTCAGGATATTCATTGAACATGCGCGGGCATTCCTCAAGGAACTCAGGGAAGTTCTGATATTGCTTCATGTCGCGCATGACGAACGAATCATCGAGCATGGTCTTGTAGCACTGCAGACCCGCCTTGGAGGTGTCGCCTGCATCGAGTGCCTGAGCAGCTGCCTTGCCAGCGATCTGGCCAGCTGCGATCGCAAGGTCCATACCACGAACGGTATAACCGAGGTTCATGCACATCATAGCTGCATCGCCCGCGACGATAACGCCATTGCCAACGAGCTCGGGCATCATCTTCAGGCCACCTTCAGGAACAACGTGACCGGAATATTCGATGAGCTTGCCACCACGGATGACCGGAGCGATCTCGGGGCGATTCTTGAAGTTCTCGAGCATCTGATAGACCGGGATGTCCTGCTTGATGACTTCAGACATCGTAGCAACGATACCGACTGAAACGGTGTCTTCGTTGGTGTAGATGAACGCACCACCGATAGCACCGTTGGTCAGGCTACCAGCGAAGAGCCAGGAAGCGCCTTCACCAGGATTGCAGAGGAAGCGGCTTTCGATGGTCTCAGGATCGAGCTGGATCGTTTCCTTCGCACCAACAGCGACTTCGTTGATCGCAGGAGCAGGCTTCATGGTAAGTCCAGCCTTCTGCGTAAGAAGTGAATTGACGCCATCGGCCAAGATGACCATCTTCGCGGTCATTTCCTCGCCCGCTGCAGAGATACCAACGACCTTGCCGTTGGAAATGAGCAGATCTTCGACAGCGATGCCCGGAATGATCTCAGCACCTGCTTCTTCTGCCTTTTCAGCAAGCCACTGATCGAACGGTGCACGCAGTACGGTCCAGGATTCCTGACCCGGCTCGGTGAGCTCACGCGAAGTGAAATCGACCGTGAAGTTAGAATCGGGAGCCATGAGCGAAATGCGCTCGTGAGCAACCTTGCGCTGAAGCGGTGCATCTAGGTAATCGGGGAAAACCTGTGCAAGAGAATGGGTGTAGATACGACCACCGGTCATGTTCTTCGCACCCGAATAGTTGCCGCGCTCAACAACGAGAACAGCTTTGCCTGCTTCGGCGAGGGTGTAAGCTGCCACGCAGCCTGCGCAACCACCACCGACAACAATGACGTCGAAATCAGGTTCGAAATCGGCATCCAGAGTAATCTCGGCCATTTTTTTCCTTTCAAAGGGTGAATACATAAAAAGGGCGCCCCGTTTTGAGGCGCCCCTATAAAACCTCTTAGAGTTTTTCGATCAAAGCGGGAACGACCGTCTTGATGTCGCCAACGATACCATAGTCAGCCTGCTTGAAGATAGGAGCGTTAGCATCCTTGTTCACAGCGATGATGGTATCAGCGCCAGTGACGCCGACCATGTGCTGCATCTGACCGGAGATACCGAGAGCGATGTAGGCCTTAGGAGCGAGCTGAAGGCCAGAAACGCCGATGTAGAGGTTCTTCGGCAGCCAGTTGACGTTCTCAGCGAGCGGACGGGAGCAACCGAGTTCGCCACCGACCTTAGCGCAGAGATCGCGAGCGATCTGCAGTTCGTCTTCCTCAGCGAAGCCACGGCCTGCACCAACGACGACATCGACCTTGGTGAGGTCAGCACCGGTGCGCGGAACCTCCTTGGTGCCACGAAGAACGAGGGGCTTTTCAGGAGCTGTGTAAGCGATGGTCTCGACCGTGTCGGTACCCGTGGGCTCTGCATCGTCGAAGCAGGTAGCAGCGATGGTGTAGATCTTCGCACCGTTAGCCTTCTGCTTGTTCTCCGCCAGACCACCGAAGTACATGTTGGTGACGACATCGCCATCGATGGAGGTGACATCGGAGATGACCGAAGCGCCCAGGCTTGCAGCGAGCAGACCAGCGAGGATCTTGTCGCGCGGGGTGGGCTCGACGAGCACAACATCGGGGTTCTCTGCATTGTAAACTGCGATCACGCCAGCAGCAGCGTTCTCGACCGGCTCGCCTGCAGGGAGCTCGATATCGTATGCCTTGTCAGCGATGCCCGTCTCAGGAGCACCCTTGACGACCGCCAGAACTACCTCATCAGCGATAGAACGGGCACCAGCACAAAGAGCACGCTGGCCATCGATGGTTTCTGCCAATACTAATGCTTTCATATTCTTATACCGCCTTCTCTAGGTTATTTGAGTGCTTCGGCAACAGCAGCGACGAATGCGTCGATGTCGCCCTCTTCGAAGATCTGATTCTTACGCGGAGCAAGTTCAGGAGCCTTGATCTCCTCAACGTCGACCTTGACGTCGACTGGAACAGCAGCAGCCTCAACGGTTTGCGGCTTCTTCTTCGCAGCCAGGATGTCACGCATGCCAGCGATACGAGGAGTTGCGATATCGGGAGAGACCGAAACGACAGCAGGGAGCGGAACTTCGATCTCTTCGACTTCCTCATCGAGCGTGCGCTCGACAACGAGCTTGTCGCCTTCAGCGGTGAGCGAGGTGACCTCGTTGATGGTGGGAACGCCGAGTGCAGCAGCGAGCTGGATGTTGACCTGACCAGCATAGAGGTCAGCAGAACCATCGCCGCAGATGATGACGTCGTAATCAGGGACCTTGGTCTCGACGATGTTCTTCAGGACCTGAGCGGTAGCATAGGAGTCAGCCGTCTCGAGCGCATCGTCGGTAGCCATGAACAGCTCATCGACGCCAAGAGCGAGGATGTTCTGCTTAGCCTTGGTGTCGTCGTTTTTCGCAGGAACAGCGCTGATGGCGATGACCTGGGAGCCGTCGTTAGCAGCTGCGAACTGAGCAGCAGCCTCGAGCGCGTTCTTGTCGTATTCGGAGATCTTCGGCTTAGCTTTGGAATAGTCCAAGGAACGATCGGGAGAAACGAAGATGTCCTGATCGTCAGGTACTACTTTTACAGCAACAACAATTTTCATAACTTTCATGCTCCTTTTCTTTTTTCTCAAGCACAAATTGGGAAGCGGTATTACTTTAACCACTCAAAATAGTGACCCACGTGAGCGGGTCACTATCGTAACGCAGTTGTTTAACTACTTCTTGCGGGCGCGATACTTGTTGACGATCGCACGACCAGCGATGTAGTCCATAACCTCGCAAGTACCACCAGCAAGCGCATTACCACGGAGGTCTTTCCAGATGCGACCAACGCGAACCTCTTCGGTGTAGCCGAGACCACCGAAGATCTCGATGGCGTTGTCGGCAACCTTCAAGCAGGTCTTGGTCGATTCGGACTTGAGCATTGCAACCTCAGCGTTGCAGGACATGCCCTGATCGAGCATCCAGAGGCATAAATAGAGCATCATGCGGGTGTAGAGGATGGTGCGCTTGGACTCGGTGATGAGGTCCTGAACACGCGGATTGTCTGCGATCGGCTTACCGAATGCGATACGGTCGAGCGCGTAATCGATCGCGTCATCAAGAGCAGCTTCAGCAAGACCGAGGCCCTGAGCAACAACGAGGCAGCGCTCGAACTCAAAGTTCTTCATGAGCAGCAGCCAGCCCTGACCAGCCTCGCCCAAGCGGTTCGCCTCGGTAAGAACGACATCGTCGAAGAAGACATCAACGAACGGAACGGTCTGCTGACCGAGCTTGGTAAGAGCAGCAGTGGAAACACCAGGGGTGTCTGACGGGATGAGCCACAAGGACATGTTCTTGTTCTCGCGAGCAGGATCTTCATCCTTAGCGATGACGACCAGGTAAGAAGAGCAAGCACCGTTGGTGACCCAAGTCTTCTGGCCCTTGAGGATGTACGTACCGTCTGCCTGCTTCTTGGTGGTGGTGGTCATGCCCATATTGTCAGAACCAGCGCCAGGCTCAGAAAGGCACATTGCAGCGAAGCAGTTGCCCGTCTTGTCATAGTGATCAACGATGAGCTGGCACTGCTCTTCAGAACCGAACTCTGCAACGTCATACGCAGCGAGCATAGCGGTCATGAACGGGGTCATGCAGCCAGTCGCACGATAGAGCGTTTCGGTGAGGATGCCAAGGTCGATGCGCGTAGCAGGAATGCCACCAACCTCTTCCGGCAGACCCATGAAGGCGAAGCCCAGATCACGATAAGCATCCTGAACCTCATCAGGTACACCATGATGCACTTCGTACATTTCCTTCACGGCTTCATCGGTGAAGTATGTCGCAGCAAATTCTTTGATGCTGTCGATCATCAACTCCTGATCTTCACTAAAACTAAAATCCATAGTTTTCTCCTACTCCTCGCCTAAAGCCCCTCAGGCGAATTCACTCTAGCGCCTGAGGCCCCAGAATTCGGACTTTTTCCTAACAAGAGTTTGAGGTTGATTAAAACAACTGTCCAATAGGTAATTAACATGTTAATAAGGCATAACCTATAGGTACGTTCTATCAATTTAATCTCAGTTCAAAAACCTAATAATAAAGAACGCGCGCGACATTATATTAATGGCTACAGTTTTCAATAGACTATTGATAAGGTATCCATTCATGGGAGACATATGATACCCCGCTTTGGCGAGCATTCCTATCGAATCAAATCGATTTCACGCGCGAATCTATGGATTCATTCTATTGATAGCCTAAGCCTATGATTCATAAAACATCGAAAGACTATTAACTATTGGACAGCTTCCTGATGCGCAGTGCTAAACTTGCAAAAGCGGATTATCCGGAATCTGCCGCATCAGGGTCAGGCGTCAAGCCTATATTCAAACCGATTAGGAGGGTTTATGAATCCGAATGCAACTATCACCGATGTTCAGTTCCAGGACTTCCTTCGCAAGGTTCGCGACCTCGTCGAAGGCCCTTACACTGAATGGCAGAAGGAGATCGAGGTAACCAACAAGTTCCCCGAGAAGTTCTACCAGTCCAACATCGACAACGACATCTATCGTTATTCTCTTCCTGTAGAGTACGGTGGATGGGGCCTCAACGAGAAGGAAATCCTGCAGGTTCAGGAAGAGTTCTCTCGTGGTCCTTCGGGCATGCGTATGCACATGCACTATGCATCTGACCTGAACTGGCGTATCCTCGACGACTTCGGTCAACCGGAAGTCAAAGAGAAGTATATGCCTCTCTTCCAGGACAAGACCATCTTCACCAACTTCGCTCTTACCGAGAAGACTGGTGGCACTGGTGCTGACCTGCACTCCACCGCAGTTTGGGACGAAGAGAAGGGCAAATGGATCCTCAATGGTGAAAAGTGGCTCATCTCCCACACCGACTGCTCTCAGTTCTCTTACGTTATCTGCGTAACTGACCCTGACAAAGAAGGCGACGAGCGCCTCTCCGCATTCTTCGTTGACATGAGCCTCCCTGGCTTCGAACTCGTTCCTATGCCTCACATGATGGGCTGCCGTGGTTCTGGCCACACTGGTCTGAAGTTCACCAACGTCGAGATCGATCCTAAGTTCATGCTCGGTGAGCGCGGTCAGGGCATGGAAGTTGCTATGCACTCCCTCGCTGTTTCTCGTGTTCACATCGCTACCTCTAACCTGGGTATCGCTCAGCGCATGTTCGAGATGTCTATCGCTCGTGCTCATGATCGTGTGACCTTCGGTAAGCCGATCATCAAGCGTCAGGCTATCCGCATGAAGCTTGCTAACATGCAGATGATGCTCCACGCTCTCCGTTGTACCATCATCGACTTCTGCGATGATTACGACGTTGATCCTATGGGCGAGTTCATCGCTGAGAAGGCTGCTATTTGTAAGCTCTTCTCTATCGACACCGTTCGTCTTGTTTCTGACGAAATGCTCGAGATCTTCGGTGGCGACGGTTACTTCGAGGATTCTCCTTATGGTCCTACCGAGCTCCTCTATCGCGACTGCCGCGCTATGTGGCTTGAGGAAGGTGCTCCTACCGTTCAGCGCATCACCATCGCTAAGGGTGTTGAAGACCACGACGGTCATGTCAACTACCGCACTTGGATTGCTGGTACTGCTCTTGACTTCACTCCTGAGCAGCTTGCTGAAATGGACCTTACCCGCGAATATCTCTAAGATTCGCACCATACCGCCAAGATATCTCTTGGTAGATTCCGGGGAGAGGGAGCGTTATGCTCCCTCTCTTATTTTTTATCTTCTTCCTGTCCCCTTCTCAAAATGGGTATAGAGAGCATGAGCTTCCACGCCTAAACACGCATCTCTAAACCAACTATGGACGAAAACCTTCCAAGAGATGAGCAGCTTTCCTTGCTTGAGCACGCTTCTTTAAACCCACCTCCCCCTAAATACGTCGGTGACCATGCATGCAGGAAAGAATCAGGCTCTCATGTGGGCATAGAACGATCAGACCCTCATACGCGAGGATCTTCGCATTCTGATCTGCCCCAGTGGATACTATTGAGGATGAACTTACACTCGAGGGTGGTTCGCTCTATAGGAGAACACGCAGAGCAATACGAACGCTATCGTCATGATAAGAAGACCGAAAGCATCGAACTCGATGAAGCGCATGATGCTCGCCGCGAAAAGGAAGCTTGCATGCGGCAGATAAGGCAAAAGGAGACTCTCCCCTATCAGACCTATGAGCTGCTGCGCTAAGACGATGCCACCCACCACTTTAAAGCGATTCGGGAGTGCGATGAAAACAGGATAGGTGGCGTTCCACATGAGAAAGGCAATGCCAAGACCACGGACTGCAAAATTACCACTATCGCCACGAAGCCCGAAATTCCAGGCATATGGCCCAGGATCAATAATGAAGCTGATCGCGCAGTGGACGTTCACGATGAAAACGATCGTGAAGCAGATGCGGCATACCCATTCACAAACAATGAGCGCACGAGGCTTTGGCTCACGAATGCGATCGCTCTCCTGAGAACTGACCCCTGCCATAATCTTCAGCTAACTTATCAGTACAGCATGTTCATCGCTTCACGCACTTCATTGAGCGTTGCGTCTGCGATAAGGTTAGCCTTCTTGTTGCCTTCGTGCAGGATGTCCTTGATCGTATCGAGATCATTTTCGAGCGCACGACGCTTCTCACGGATGGGAGCCAGGTAGGTGTTCACGCTTTCGGTCACATATTTCTTAAGCGCACCAGAACCATCGTTACCGATCTCGGCAGCGATCTCTTCCTCGCTACGGCCCGTGCAAAGTGCTGCAGTAGTAAGAAGTGCTGAAACACCCGGACGGTTCTCTTTGTCATAGGTGATGAAGCGCTCCGAATCGGTTTGAGACTTCTTGATGAGCTTAGCTGTCTCCTCTTCGGTGAAGCACAGGCTGATCGCATTGCCGTAGCTCTTCGACATCTTGCGTCCGTCCAAGCCAGGAATCTCAGGAGCATCGTTGAGCAGCCCTTCTGGCTCAGGAAAGACCTTGCCGTAACGCTCATTGAAACGACGCGCGATCTGACGCGTGATCTCAATATGAGGAAGCTGGTCCTTGCCAACAGGCACCACATTGCCTTTGCAGAAAAGGATGTCGCAGGCCTGATGGATGGGATAGGTGAGCAGAAGCCCCGTGAGCGCATGCCCAGATGCTTCCATCTCGGACTTTACCGTGGGATTGCGATGGAGTTCGGATTCGGTAACGAGTGACAAGAACGGCAGCATGAGCTGGTTGAGCGCCGGCACTGCAGAATGCGTGAAGATGAGCGTCTTTTCTGGATCGAGGCCGCAAGCAAGATAGTCGATGACCATGTTATAGACGTTGTCCTGGATATGCTCGGTCGTATCGCGGTCGGTAATAACCTGGTAATCAGCGATGACCACGCGCGTGGGCACGCCTTTATTCTGAAGGTTGACGCGTTCTTTGATCGTGCCGAAATAGTGACCGAGGTGCAAACGTCCTGTCGGTCGATCGCCTGTGAGCATGATGTACTTCGTGGGATGCTCGAACAGGTCCTCTTTTAATGCATCGCTCTTCTTGACGCTTGCCTCAAAACTATCAACGCTCATGTGGAACTCTTCCCCAATAGATCAGTGAATTTACAACCTATAAAGTATATCAGTGTTCGCAGCACTCAGCGGTTTCTCTTAGGCGGGGAACAAAGATGAGATATCGACATCGAGCGAGTCCGTTGCCGCCTTTTCGATCGCCTCGAACGCGAGCGCGTGATCCTCATGGCTCGCCATGCCTGTGATGGTGATCGCACCGACCGCACCAGCGCCCTTGATGCGCAGCGGAAAGCTGCCACCTGCCGGCGCATAATCGGCATAGCTCATGCCACGCCACTCGAAAGGATGATCGCCCTTCTCGCACCAGCACTCCCAATAGTAAGAACTGCCATTGGTCGCATATACGAGGTTCTCCTTGCGGCGGATCCAGTTATCGCTTTCAGGCTTCGTGCCCGGCATCGAATAGGCGAAGAGCGTACGACGGTTGAGCGTGATGCGCGTGGCGATCGGCTTCTCCATCTCGCGCGCACGTCTGATCACGTAGATTCCCATCTGCAACGCCAAATCTTCATCGATGCGGTCGAACTCGTACGCGGTTTCCTGCGCTTGGATCTTTTCCATCAACGCATCGATATCGTTCGTCTGCTCCATGAGCTAACCCTTCCTCTTGTAACAAAAACGACCAGAGACGTGCTCTGGTCGTTGAATCTAATGGTGGGCCCACCCGGATTCGAACCGAGAACCAAAGGATTATGAGTCCCCTGCTCCACCGTTGAGCTATGGGCCCGTGTGCGTCTAGTTATTCTAACGTATTTTGAAGCCATCGTGTCTTTTTTGGAACAACCGAACAAAATACTTCCAAGTCACGCACGGACCGAGGTCAAGCGAAGGAAGGCAGGTACCCCCTACGCTTCTTCGTCGACCGTTTGGGCGATCACATCGGTGGTGTTCTCTTCGACGCCATCGCTTGATGAAAAGCGCTCGACATCAAAGCCGTAATCGATCGGCTCAGCTTCGTCGAGCGTTACCTCGGAAGTATCGTTCGAGAGTTCTTCGGCATCGAAATCGCTGATACGACCGCTATTCGGAATATCATCCGCCGGCAGATCGCGATCGAAGCCATCTTCGACATGGAAGCCTTCTTCGGGAAGATCAAGCCCCGTTTCGTCCCGCACCGCATCTTCGAGTTGCGAATCGGTATAGCCCCCTACGGGAATCCCCTTGAATCCTTCATTGTCATGGAATCCTTCGTAGGCGCCTTCCATATCGGTATCGAGGCTGTCGGGATCCATGATATCGTCGTCGAGCAAGGATTGCATATCTTCGATCTCGGTCTCCTGATCAACCTGTTCGGCTTCGGTCACATAGCCATCTTCCATGGAATCAAGACCAGCATCTAATCTCATGGCTCTTCCCTTCCTCGTAGTCCTTTGAAATCTAGCCACATTGTAGCCTTACCTCTTTTTTCAAGCCTGATGAACGCGATTTTGACACGCGCCTGTTTCCAAGCCGAAAAACACAGAGTCCCGATCACGACTGGGCAGTAAAAGCCTTATAATGAAGCCTTGAAAAAGAAATACTGGCACGCTTCGCGCCTGCCTCGAGACGCAAAACGCACGGCAGCACGAAGGTTCGCATGACAAGGAGCGAAAATGGGAAAACGCACCGATATCCATAAGGTACTGATCATCGGCTCTGGTCCTATCATTATCGGGCAAGCATGCGAATTCGATTATTCAGGCACTCAGGCGTGCAAAGCATTGCGCGCGCTTGGCTACGAGATCGTGCTGGTCAACTCCAATCCCGCCACCATCATGACCGACCCCGACACGGCGGATGTCACCTACATCGAACCGCTCAACTGCGAGCGCCTTGAACAGATCATCGCCAAAGAACGCCCCGATGCGCTGCTGCCGAACCTCGGCGGTCAATCAGCGCTCAACCTCTGCGCAGAGCTGGCGAACAAGGGCATTCTCGACAAATACGGCGTGAAGGTGATCGGCGTTCAGGTCGATGCGATCGAGCGCAGCGAAGATCGTAACG
>CABQIW010000020.1 GCA_902464295.1 uncultured Eggerthella sp. | reverse complement strand
TCTCCTTCATGCCAGTGCTGGGCGATGATCGTGTTCCATTGCTTGGGATCATAAATGCCTTCAACGACTTCAATGCCTTCGCTATCCGCCCAGGCTAAAAGCGTATCGAGGCGCTTCTTGTATTCGTGCGAATCGTCGATATTCGAGTTGAGATAGGCGATAGTGATATCGTGCCCTTGCTCGAGAAGAAGGCGTGCTGGCTCGATCGAGCAAGGTCCGCAGCATGCATGAAGCAATACTTTCATGGGATATTTCTCTCCTTTGAGTCATGCTTATACTAACATTGAATGAAATGAAAAGACGTGTTCTGCCCTGAGGAGAACGGCGAAGGTGCAGAGCCGTTTCGGCAAGAAACGGCTTGTTCGCGAACGCGCTGATGCAGCTTCGCTTCCCTGCTGCTCATGCAGAAAAGGAGTCGCAATGACAACACAAGAACCGAGACGTTACAAGACGGTCTTCTTCGATTTGGATGGAACTCTTCTGCCGATCGACATGGATACGTTTCTCAGAGAATATTTTTCCAAGTTGAAGGCATTTGCTGATAAGCGCGGCTATGACGGAGAGAAGATCCTCTTCGCGGTGAATAAGGGCGTAAAGGCCATGCTCGAGGAGGATGCACGCGCGAACGATATTTGCTTTTGGGAGACGTTTGAAGCGTTGAGCGGGTTTACGCGTGCGGAGTTCGAGCCGCTGCTCATGGAGTTCTATGAGAACGATTTCGATGAGATCAGCGAAACGGTCACGCCGAATCCAGCAGCAGCGCGTATTGTTGCGACGCTCAAGGAGAAGGGTTATCAGCTCTTTCTTACCACCATGCCGCTCTTTCCGGCTATCGCGGTGGAGGCGCGTCTTCGTTGGGCGGGTATCGATGATGCGAGTGTGTTCGACCGTATCACCACCTACGATAATTCTCATGCGGCAAAGCCTCAGCTCGCTTATTACGAAGAGAACATCGCGCTTGCGGCAGGAGAGCCAGATGAGATCTTGATGGTAGGGAACAACACGCGTGAAGACCTGGCGTGTTGCGAGCTTGGAGCAGACGGGTATCTGGTGATCGATTGGCTGCTTGACCCGATCGATTTCGATTACCACGCGATGAAGCATGGTTCGCTCGAAAACTTGCTCGATTTCGTCACTTCTTTGCCGGAGTGTTCATAATGGCGCTCTTCGATTACACGCTCGAAGCTACGAGTGGTCATGCACGCGCGGGCAGCTTTGAAACAGCGCATGGCATCGTGAAAACGCCGCTATTCATGCCCGTTGGAACAAGTGCAACGGTAAAGGGTATTCGCCCCGAAACGCTCCACGAGATCGGCGCGCAGATCATCCTTGCGAATACGTATCATCTTTCGCTTCGGCCTGGTGCGGATCTTGTCGAAGAGGCGGGCGGCCTTCATTCGTTCATGAACTATTCTGGCCCTATCCTCACCGATAGCGGCGGGTTTCAGGTCTTTTCGCTCGCTGATACGTTGAAGCTCGATGAAGATGGTCTCACGTTCAAATCGATCTACGATGGGTCGAAGATTCGTTGGACCCCCGAATCGAACATGGAGATCCAGCAAAAGCTGGGGGCGGATATCGTCATGCAGCTCGATCAATGCACGCCTTATCCTGCTGAATACGATTTTGTCGATCATGCTGTTGAGCTTTCAGCCAATTGGGCGCGTCGTTGTCTGGCGGCCCATACGCGCAGGGACCAGACACTTTTCGGTATCGTGCAAGGTGGCATGGAGCTCGATCTGCGCATGAAGTCGATCGAGCTGCTCACTGCGATCAATGACGAATCGATCGCGAATGGCCATAAGGGCTTCGGTGGGTTTGGCATCGGTGGCTATTCGGTCGGCGAAGAACACGAGGTCATGTTCAAGACGCTGGGAGCGGTTGCGCAGAGCCTTCCCGAGAACAAGCCGCGTTACCTGATGGGAGTGGGCAACCCCACCACGCTCGTCAAGGCAGTAGGTGTTGGCGTTGATATGTTCGATTGCGTATTGCCAACGCGCACCGCGCGTATGGGCACGGCCTTCTCTTCCTCTGGACGCATGAATATGCGCAATGCGAAGTACACGCACGATTTTGGACCGCTCGATCCTCAGTGCTCCTGTCCTACCTGTAAGAATCATAGTCGAGCGTATATTCGCCACCTGGTCAAACAGAATGAGATGCTCGGAGCGATCTTGCTTTCGATACATAATCTTTACTTCTTGATCCAGCTGATGAATCGTGCTCGCGATGCAATCATTGCCGATTGTTATGATGAGTTTTTGAACGATTGGATGAATTCGCCCGCAGCGCAAGACTATTAAGCGGTTCGCCGTGAAAAAGAGCGTCATCTTTGGTAATCTTAAGAGTCGGAATAAGAAGGCTGTATCAAGGTCGTTCGGTAACATACTTGAGCAGCATTTTCGCTGATGATGCCCTAGAGCGTATCGCAGACAAGGATAGGTAATGACGCAAGGCGATAGCAAACGAGATTCATCGAACAAAGAGCTCGAGAAGAAGCGCAAGCAGGCTGCAAAAGCGGCTGCGCGTTCACACAAAGAGCGAGAAAAGAAAGCCAAGAAAAAAGAAAAAGCGGATCGCATACGCGAGAAGAGCCGTTCTGCGGCTATCCAGGCAACGCTCGGCAACAATAAGAAGACCAAGCGCCGTCAGTCCAACACTACGCGAAGGAATATCTGGCTGCTTATTTTGACCACGGTGTTGATCATCGCCTCGGTGGTCATGTTCACTCCGCCCTCAGAGAAGATCAATCAAGGTCTTGATATCCGCGGCGGTCTTTCGGTGGTCCTGAGCGCTCAAAGCACCGATGGGGAAGAGGTCACGCCTGAAGAGATGGAGTCGTCTCGTCAGGTTATCGAGTCGCGCGTTAATGCACTTGGTGCTTCGGAAGCTACGGTTCAAGTTCAAGGAAACAATCAGATTCTCGTTCAGATCCCAGGTCTTTCGGATACTGAACGTGCGCTCGCAACTATTGGTAAGACGGGTAAGCTGGAATTTGCGCGCGCCGATTCGTTCACGAACCCCGCTGATCAACAGGCGATCGCTCAGGACAATTATGTTGCACACGAAGCGTATCGTGATGTCTTCGGTAATACGTTCATCGGACAGAATACACAATATCGCCCTGTTGAGCCTGGTACCTATACGCCGCTTATCACTGGTGCGAATATCGAACGCGTTACGGTTGGTAAGGCATCTGAGACAGGTACGGATTATGCGGTAAACATTAAACTCGATGCTGAGGGAACTGAGAAGTTTGCCGAAGCAACGCGTGAACTTGCTCCAGACAAAGGAAAGATCGTTATCGTACTCGATAACGAGATCCAGTCAGCACCGGCGGTACAGGCTGAGATTCCTACGGGTGATGTTCAGATTACCGGCGGTTATTCGTTGGAAGATGCTCAAGCGCTTGCAACCGTGCTCGAAAGTGGCTCGTTGCCCGTAAGCTTCCACTACGAGCAGAGTCAGGTCGTTGGACCTACGCTCGGCCAAGACGCCCTCATGAGCGGCTTGCTTGTTGCCATCATCGGTCTTCTGGTGGTTATGGTTTATCTGCTGTTCTTCTATAAGGGACTGGGCATTCTGACCGCGGCTGCTATCACTATCTTCGCAATCCTCTATTTGGGCTTGCTTGCAACACTTTCGGCGTTTGGATTCTTCTCGCTCTCGCTTGCGGGTGTTGCTGGCATCGTTCTTACGATCGGTCTTGCAGCCGACTCCTCGATTCTTACCCTTGAACGTTTCCGCGAGGAAATACGTATGGGACGTAGTGTCCGTGCTGCCTCGATCACAGGTGTTAAGCATGCGATTCAGACTTCGATCGACGCAGACTTGGTTACGCTTGTTTCAGCGTTAACTCTGTTCTTCCTTGCGTCTGCTTCGGTCAAAGGCTTTGGTCTTACGCTTTCGCTGGGTATCTTCTGCGATATCCTCGTACTGCTCATCTTCAAAGCGCCGATGATCCGCTTGCTCGCTCCGCGTGTGATAGCGCGCCATCCTAAGTTCTGGGATGTTCAGGATGCAGAAACTGCTTCAGAAGCCTATCAAGAGCTTGCTGATGCTGAAGGCGTGAGCGTCGAAGAGGCTGAGACGGGTGAGGCGATGGATCGCAGTATCGCCCTCACCTATGCGAAACGTGCGGGAGAGCTTGCTGTTAAAGCGCGAGAGAAGGTCGAAGCACTCAAAGGACGATTCATTAAACACGATATTGGCTTCATGGGAGTGCGCAAGATCTTGCTGTCTGTTTCGGCGGTACTGATCGTTCTTTCGCTAGCGCTTATCGGTATCCGCGGCATCAACTTCGGTATCGAATTCGTGGGCGGCACGTCGATCAATTTCCACGGAACTGGTGATGTGAGTATCGACCAGATGCGTGAAGCATTTGCCAATGCGGGCGAACCAGAGGCAGTCGTTCAGACGACCAATACCGATGGCCAGGATGGCTTCTTGATCCGTACGACAACCACTTCAGCTGAGGAAGCGGCTGAAACAGCGAACAACGTTGCTCAACAGTTGAAGATTTCTGACGAGAGCTTCGAGGTGACCACGATCGGTCCTGACTGGGGCGCAGGCGTTATCCAATCATCGCTTATTGCATTCTTTGTCTCGTTGTTGCTGATCATCCTCTATATTGCGATCAGGTTCGAATACAAGATGGGACTGATGGCGGTCGTTGCGCTGCTTCACGACCTCGTGATCGTGATCGGGGCCTATGCGCTCTTCGGACGCGAATTCACGCCGAATGCAGTTGCGGCGTTGCTGACGATCTTGGGTTATTCGCTCTACGATACGGTCGTTGTGTTCCATCGTATCGTCGACAACATGAAAGAATCGCGTGTTCGTTGTACGTTCATGACAATGGCGAACCATTCGATCAATCAGGTGCTCATTCGTACGATCAACACCACGCTCACTTCGCTCATCCCGGTTCTTGCGATGCTCTTCTTCGGTGGAGAAACCCTCAAAGACTTCGCGTTCGCGATGGCGGTCGGTTTGATCGCTGGCTCCTATTCGTCGATCGCGGTCGCAACACCGCTCTATGCGATGTGGAAGTCACGCGAGCCTAAGTACAAGAAGCTGATCAAGCGCTTCGGTGATTCGATCGGTCAGTTCTCTTATACGTCGGGTCTCGCGGTCGCAACGAGCGCTGCGGGTGCAGATGACGCTGAGGTGGCCATGGACGGTGCTGATTTTGAGAATGATGCTCAATCAGTACAGGCTGCCTCAAAACAATCCAAACCTGCAGCAAAGCAGGAGAACAAGCCTATCCGCTACAAGAGAAAGAAAAAAGAATGAGACAAGCATCTGATCCTGATTTCGCTCCTCCCGTAGAAGAAGGAATGATCTATGCCTTTCAGGATGAGAAGGGCGAAACGGTGAATCTTGAGTTCTTGGGTTTGATCCTTCATAACGATCGTCGTTATGGCTTCTTCGTGCCAGATGCTGAACATGATGAAGCGCCAGGTGAGGTAATGATCCTAGAGGTTACCGCGCTCGACGAAGATGATCAGCCAGAAGCCTTCGAACTACTGGTTGATGAAGCGATCGCTGCTGAGGTCTACGAGAAGTTCAAGCGTATCACTGCGGGGATGTATGACTTTTCCGAATAAGTTCATTTTCTCTTAGCAATAATTGAACCACGATTTCACATTGAACAAGCTCTCTCACGAGGGCTTGTTCATTTTTGCCCCTTTTCGCTTCCGCTTACTCTTTTCCTTTTACTTCGTAACCTGTTCGTAGCATTTGCTGTTCTACAATGCAAAAGCGCTTTAGTTAAGAAAAGTGTTTGAACTCTCCTGTAGGTTCAATTTCTGTCTAGGCGCGCAATTTCGTTTCATCATAGGTGGGCGACCGGAAGAGCCGGTAAGCGTATTCGTGTGAGAAAAGGATGGATATGGAAGATTTCTTCTATCAGTTTTTCGTTGGACCCTTCGTCGAATTAGGTTCTGGGTTCGCGAGCGCAGGTACGGGGGACGCGACCTGGATCGAGGACATCGTTGCTACGGTCGATGGCTTCGTTTGGGGTCCGATCATGATTCTGCTCCTACTGGGAACGCATATCTTCATGACGTTCCGCACCGGTTTCATTCAGCGCAAGATTCCTCAAGGCATCAAGCTTTCGGTCACGAAAGATAGTGGCTCAGGTGATGTGAGCCCCTTTGCGGCACTTACCACCTCGCTTGCTGCAACGATCGGTACAGGTAACATCATCGGTGTGGGTACTGCGCTCATCGCAGGTGGCCCGGGCGCGATCTTCTGGATGTGGATCACGGGTGTGTTCGGTATCGCAACGAAGTATTCAGAAACGCTCATCGCAGTGAAGTATCGCGTTAAGGACCATAACGGGAACATGCTTGGTGGCGCGATGTACGCACTGCAGCGCGGTTTCAAGCGCAAGAAGCTTGGCAAGGTGCTGGGTATTCTGTTCGCAGTGTTCGCCGCGATTGCTTCTTTTGGTATTGGTGCTGCAGTTCAGGCGAACTCCCTTTCGGGCGCGATCGTTTCTGTGAGCGGATCGGCAGGCATTGCAGAAGCGAACATCGACGTGTTCGGTCTCTTCATGACCTCGCCGCTGCAGATCATCGTTGGAATCATCCTTGTTGTCCTGATCGCAGTGGTTATCGTGGGTGGCATCAAGGTCATCTCGCGCGTTTGCGAGAAACTCATTCCGGCGATGACCATCTTCTACGTGCTTGCTTGTTTGGTGCTCATCATCATCAACGGCCGGTATTTCCTCGATGCGATCGGACTCATCGTGGTTTGCGCCTTTACGCCACAGGCGGCCTTCGGTGGTGCCGTTGGTACTTCGATCATGATCGCACTGCAGCTTGGTTGCGCACGTGGTCTATTCTCCAACGAATCTGGTTTGGGTTCTTCTCCGCTCGTTGCTTCTTCTGCGATCACGCGCAACCCTGCACGTCAGGCGCTCGTTTCCATGACGGGCACCTTCTGGGACACCGTTGTGGTTTGCGCGCTTACTGGTATCGCGCTCGTTTCGTCCATTCTTGCAAGCCCCGAGATCGCTGCATCGTTCAACGATGGAAGCTTTTTAGGTGCAACTGCGACATTGGTAACCGCTTGCTTCTCGCAGATTCCTGTGGTTGGGCCCATCGTGCTTTGCATCGGATTGGTGCTTTTCGCATATTCGACGATGGTTGGCTGGTCGTACTACGGTAATCGTTGTATCACCTACCTGTTCGGCAAGCATGCGATCCGTCCGTATCAGATCGTCTTTCTGGTGATCTGCTTCTTGGGTGCGATCGGTTTGCAGGGTTTCGTTTGGGACATCTCCGACATCACGAACGCGCTCATGGCTATTCCTAACCTCATCGCTGTTCTTGGTCTGTCAGCGCTCATCGCGCGTGAGACGAAGCACTATGTATGGAACAAGCATCTTGATGAAGTGGACACGACCCCGATTCCAATAGAAGAGTCGAAATAAGGGATTACAAGCAAAATCTGAACGGCGAGGTGCGGTAAAGACCGTTCCTTGCAAGAGAGGCCACCTTTTGAGGTGGCCTCTCTTATGCAGTTGCATCTGTGATCCTTGAGCAGCTGCCATGTATCATCTCATGAGCGAGTTGGCTTTCAGCTTACAAACATTCAGGCTGTTGCTAGACGCTTATTTCGCAGGATCGGTGATATCGATATACCGCTCGATCCCTTTGATGCCCGCTACGAGCGTTTCGTTCACGGGCGTTTCGATCTCGTGCCGTTTTCCATAGGTCACAACGGCACCGTTGATCACATCGATCTCGGTCCGTCGGTGCTTCTCGAGGCTTTGCAGGATGGAAGGCTTGAAGTCGAAGGGAAGGTTCTCGCGTGCAAGTTCTAAGACCTCTTGTGGATCGTGGCGTGAAAGTATGATGCCTTCAGCGATGGCGACGCGCATTCCTTCTTTAACCGCAGCTATTGCAGTGGCGTAAAGCTCTGGATGTTGGTAAAGCTCGCCATAGGGGAGGCGCGAGATGCCGCAGACCGCACCAGTGGCGACGTTGATGAGCAGCTTATCCCAGATGATGTTCTTCATACGCGGTGAAGCAGTGCACTCCATACCTGCATCGTTGAAGACTTGCGCTATCGCTTCGATGCGCGGAGTGACCGGGCCGCTGTATTCGCCGATGAACGTTTGCTTGCCTTCTGTGGTTGATTGAACCTTGCCGGGTGCGAGCATCATTCCGCCGATATACGTCTTGCCTGCGATGACTTGCTTTGGGTCTAGTAGCTTACCAAGAAGGTCTTCGTTGCCCAAACCATTTTGGAGTGTAAGCACTACCGATTCAGGATCGACGATGCTGCGGTTGGTCTCGATGCATTCTTCGGTGTCGAATGCCTTGCAGAGGACGATCACGAGCTCTGCTGGCTCGAGACCTTTTGCGCTGGTGAAGGCTTGCACCTCTGCTTGCTGTTCGCCTTCAGGGGTAACGAGCGTGAGACCTGATGCATTGATCGCTTCAACATGTGCTGCGCGACCGATCAAGGTGACCTCGTTTCCTGCAAGAGCGAGCGTCCCGCCAATGGCGCTTCCGAGTGATCCTGCTCCTAAGACTGCAATGTTCATACCTACCCCTTCTTTCCCCAGATGCAATAAGGTGACAAACTATCCGGTCGTTCGACACTTTTCCTTCAGCGCCGGATGACAAACTACTCGATAATTCGTCATCTTTTTATTCACTCCAAATTGTAGCTAGTTTTGTGTTAGATTCGACCAAGGAAGGGGAAAGAACAAAAGCGCAAGAAGGTAGCGCGGCTGAAGGGGGATGCGATGAAGGGGAGCGATTTCACTATCCTTGAGACGGGGAAGATGGATATTCCTCGTTTCGACTTGACTGATAAGGTTGCGATCATCACGGGAGTTGCGAGCGATATCGGTATCGGCCGCGGTATCGCGCGAACGTATGCAGCCTATGGTGCGAAGCTGGTCATCGCTGATATGGACGCTGGAGGGATCGAATTGCGCGCTCGAGAGATCGCTGCTGAATTCGATGCCGAGGTCATTCCTGTGCGCTGCGATATACGCAGTGAAGAGGATCGTAAGACGCTCGTGGACACGTGTATGGAAGCGTTCGGCCGCATCGATATCCTGGTCAACAATGCAGGCGTGGTGCTGAGCAACGATCAGCTTGCCCAGGACGTGACCGAAGAAGAGTGGGATCGTGTGGTGGATACCGACTATAAAGCGGTCTTCTTCCTGACCCAACGCGTTGCCGAGATCATGATCAAGCAAGAGCGTGGCAATATCATCAACATCGCTTCGGTGGTGGCGCGCGTTGCTTCGACGCGCATGTTGCCCTATTCATCCGCGAAAGCGGCGGTAGTGCAGATGACACGCTGCATGGCGTTCGAGTGGGCACGTTTCAACATCCGTGCGAACTGCATCTGCCCGGGGTATATCGAGACGAACATGACGCAAACAACGCTCAATAAGCCAGCAGCCTATGAAGCTATCACGCGTCCGATTCCGCACAATCGCAAGGTGGGCGATCCGCTCGACATAGCGGCGGCAGCACTGTTTTTGGGATGTGACTGTTCGGACATGGTCAACGGAACGCCGCTCTACGTGGATGGCGCTCGCTCTATCTGGTAAAAAAAGATGTCGAACGACCGGGTCGTTTGTCATCTTTTGAGAAAAACTCACAAGTAAAACACAATTTAAGAAAATTTTTCTTGACTCGGCGTATTGCGCGTCATATCTTAGATAATTGCGTGTTTTTGCAAATACTAAGTTACGTCGAAGGAGGAAATGACTCGTGGGTAAAGCCGAAAATTTCGATTCCACCAGGCATTATCGACCCCGCAGAAGCTTTGCAAAGATTCCTGACGTCATGGACGTCCCTAATCTTATCGCCATCCAGACGGAGAGTTTCAAACAATTCGTCGACCAAGGCCTTGCAACTGCTTTTGCAGACATCTCACCGATCGAATCCAACAACAAGGATATGTGCGTTGAATTCGGTCGCCATGAATTTGGAGAGCCTAAGTATAGTGTAGACGAGTGCAAGGCTCGTGACGTTTCCTATCAGGCTCCACTCTTCGCCGAGATCCGATTCATCAATCGCGAAACGGGCGAGATCAAGGAACAAGACGTATTCATGGGCGACTTCCCGCTCATGACCCCGCGCGGCACCTTCATCATCAACGGTACTGAGCGCGTTGTCGTTTCTCAGCTGGTTCGTAGCCCCGGTGTGTATTTCTCCTCCGAGCGCGATAAAACCTCCGACAAGACTATTTATAACGCTAAGATCATTCCTTCGCGTGGCGCGTGGCTCGAGTTCGAGACGGACAAGCGCGATGTGCTTTCCGTTCGCATCGACCGCAAGCGCAAGCAGCCAGCAACGCTTTTGCTTCGTGCGCTCGGCATCGCGGAGACGCGAGAAGAGATCATCGAGCTGCTCGGCGATTCAGAGATGGTCATCCGCACGCTCGATCGCGACCCTGCTACTACTAAGGAAGAGTCGCTCATCGAGCTCTACCGTCGTTTCCGTCCGGGCGAGCCACCCACGATCGACTCTGCGCGCACGCTGCTCGATGGCTTGTTCTTCAATCCGCAGCGCTATGGCCTTGCAAAGGTCGGTCGCTACAAGATCAACAAGAAGCTCGGTTTCGACCCCGAAAACGATAATCCTACGCTCACGCAGGAAGACATCATCGAAACGATGCGCTATATCGTTGCGCTCCACGATGGTGAAGAGGGCTACCATACCGACGACATCGACCATTTCGGCAATCGCCGCATCCGCACGGTGGGCGAGTTGATTCAGAACCAGTTCCGCATCGGTCTTTCCCGTATGGAGCGTGTCGTGCGCGAGCGCATGAGTATGCAAGAGCCCGACGACATCACCCCGCAGAGCTTGGTGAACATTCGTCCGATCGTTGCAGCCATCAAGGAGTTCTTCGGCTCCTCACAGCTCTCGCAGTTCATGGACCAGACGAACCCCGCGGCAGGCATCACGCACAAGCGCCGTCTTTCCGCGCTTGGTCCTGGCGGCCTTTCACGTGAGCGCGCAGGCTTCGAGGTCCGCGACGTTCACACCTCTCACTACGGACGTATGTGCCCGATCGAGACCCCTGAAGGTCCTAACATCGGCTTGATCGGCTCCCTTGCAACGTATGCACGCATCAACCCCTATGGCTTCATCGAGACTCCGTATCGTCGCGTGATCGACGGTAAGGTGACCGACGATATCGACTACCTTACGGCTGATGAAGAAGAGAACTATACGATCGCTCAGGCAAACGAGCTGTTCAACTTGGAAACCCGCGAATTCGGTCACACCGATGAAGACGGCGTATTCCATAAGTCAGCGCGTGTGCTCTGCCGTACGCGTGATGCGAATGGCGTTTTCGGCGAGCCGGACGAAGTCGATCCGATGAACGTTCAGTACATGGACGTTTCGCCGCGTCAGATGACCTCGGTCGCTACCTCGCTCATTCCGTTCCTCGAGCACGACGACGCTAACCGCGCGCTCATGGGCTCGAACATGCAGCGCCAGGCAGTGCCGTTGCTGCGTCCGAACGCTCCGCTCGTTGGTACTGGCATCGAACACCGCATTGCGGTCGACTCAGGTGAGATCCTCGTTACGCAGAATGCGGGCGTTGTCGACTACGTCGATGGCCAGACCATCATCGTCGAGCGTGAAGATGGCGAATACGATGAATACCTCGTACCTAAGTTCCAACGTTCCAACCAGAGCGGTTGCATGAATCACAAGCCTATCGTGAAGAAGGGCGATCGCGTTGAAGTTGGCGACGTTCTGGCTGATGGCCCCTCCTGCGATGGTGCAGAGCTTTCGCTCGGCCAGAACCTCATGGTCGCTTACATGCCTTGGGAAGGCTTCAACTACGAGGACGCTATCATCATCTCCGAGCGCGTGGTCGCCGAAGACCTGCTCACCTCTATTCATATCTCCGAATACGAGATCGATGCCCGTGATACCAAGCTCGGCCCCGAGGAGATCACCCGCGAGATCCCGAACATCTCCGAAGACATGATCTCCGATCTCGACGCGGATGGCATCATCCGTATCGGTGCTGAAGTGAACCCGGGCGATGTGCTTGTCGGCAAGGTTACCCCGAAGGGCGAGACCGAACTCACCGCTGAAGAGCGCCTCCTGCGCGCGATCTTCGGTGAGAAGGCGCGTGAAGTGCGCGATACCTCGCTCAAGGTCCCCCATGGTGCGGGCGGCCGCGTTATCAACGTGGTCCGTTCTTCGCGTCTTGATGGCGACGAACTGGCACCAGGCGTCAACGAGCTCGTGCGCGTGTTCGTTGCTCAGAAGCGTAAGATCCAGCAGGGCGACAAGCTTTCTGGTCGTCATGGCAACAAGGGTGTTATCTCCCGCATTCTGCCGGTCGAGGACATGCCGTATCTTGCAGACGGTACTCCGATCGACGTTATCCTGAACCCGCTGGGCGTTCCTTCTCGTATGAACGTTGGTCAGCTGCTCGAATGCCACCTTGGTTGGGCGGCGAAGTGGGGCTGGTCGGACGCAGAAGAGACCGACGAGGTCGTAGCTGGTCCGATGCACGTTGCAACGCCGGTCTTCGACGGCGCTACCGAGAAGGAGATCTCGGACGTTATCGAGAAGGCGAACCGCAACCTCGTGAACATGCATAAGGAAAAGTACGGCGATCTTGCTCGTCTTGAGTTCGTGCCGCAGCTTTCCCGCACTGGTAAGACGTGGCTCTACGATGGCCGCACGGGCGAGAAGTTCCGCGAGCCCATCACGGTCGGTCAGAGCTACATCCTGAAGTTGGGCCACTTGGTCGACGACAAGATCCACGCTCGTTCAACTGGTCCGTACAGTCTTATCACGCAGCAGCCGCTCGGTGGTAAAGCCCAGTTCGGCGGCCAGCGCTTCGGCGAGATGGAAGTTTGGGCGCTCTATTCGTATGGCGCATCCAACGTCTTGCAGGAGATCCTCACGATCAAATCCGACGATACCTCCGGTCGTGTCAAGTCCTACGAGGCGATCGTCAAGGGCGAGAGCATTCCTGCTCCTGAAGTGCCCGAATCGTTCAAGGTCCTTATCAAGGAAATGCGTTCTTTGTGCTTGAACGTCGAACTCGAAGGCAGCGCTCATTCTCACTCCGACCTTACGGCATCTGCTGAGGCGGAAGAGATGGAAGAGGAGCTGCTCGGCGCACCGCTCGAGCCTTCATCATCTTCTGAAGGTGAAGAACTGCTCGGTGCTATCACGCAGGAGATCGACGAACTGCTCGGTGGAACCAGCGAGGAAGTGGCACAAGAGCAAACAAGCGACTTGATCGGTGAGGGAGAGGAGAACTAAATGACTGAATACGACGTTAATAATTTCGACGCGATCCGAATCTCTCTTGCAAGCGCTGAGGATGTGCGCGGTTGGTCGCGTGGCGAGGTCAAGAAGCCTGAAACCATCAACTACCGTACGCTCAAGCCCGAAAAGGACGGCCTGTTCTGCGAGAAGATCTTCGGCCCGACCAAAGACTGGGAGTGCGCGTGCGGCAAGTACAAGCGCATCCGTTTCAAGGGCATCGTCTGCGAACGCTGCGGTGTTGAAGTAACGCGCTCTAAGGTTCGTCGTGAGCGCATGGGTCACATCGAGCTTGCTGCTCCGGTGTCTCACATCTGGTATTTCAAGGGTTCGCCCTCTCGTTTGGGCTATCTGCTCGACATCGCTCCTAAAGAGCTCGAGAAGGTGCTCTATTTCGCAAGCTCCATCATCACTTCGGTCGATAAGGAAGCGCGCGAAGAAGATGTTGAAGAACTGCGCGACGAGCTTTCTGCTGACCTTGAAGAGCTCGACGCTGAGCGCGATCGCCTGATCGCGGCAACGCGTCGTCTTTCGGTGGACTACGTGCCCGAGGAAGACGAATTCGTCGACGATATCGACGAAGAAGAGCGTCTTACCCCCGAAGAGGTGGAAGAAGAGGTCGCCGATCTCTACGAAGAATTCAACGAGCGCAAAGCGCTGCGTAACGAGGCTTTCGATGCCTTCTTGAAGATCGAACCTAAGCAGCTCGTTCCCGATGAGCAGCTCTATCGCGAGATGCGCACGAACTACTCTGAGTACTTCCGTGGTGGCATGGGCGCTGAAGCGGTACGCGATCTTCTCGACGCGATCGATCTTGAAGCAACTGCTGAAGAGCTGCGCGAAGTGGTCGCTACGGGCAAAGGCCAGAAGCGCACCAAGGCCATCAAGCGTTTGAAGGTCGTCGACGCATTCCTGCATTCGAAGAACAAGCCTTCTGACATGATCCTCGATGTTATTCCGGTCATTCCGCCCGACCTGCGCCCGATGGTGCAGCTCGACGGTGGCCGTTTCGCAACGTCCGACCTCAACGATCTCTATCGTCGTGTGATCAACCGTAACAATCGCCTGAAGCGTCTGCTCGATCTGGGTGCGCCTGAGATCATCGTGAACAACGAGAAGCGCATGCTCCAGGAAGCGGTCGACTCGCTCTTCGACAACGGCCGCCGTGGTCGTCCGGTTACGGGCCCGGGCAATCGCCCGCTGAAGTCGATCTCCGACATGCTCAAAGGTAAGCAAGGCCGTTTCCGTCAGAACCTGCTCGGTAAGCGCGTTGACTACTCTGGCCGTTCGGTAATCGTTGTTGGCCCGACCTTGAAGCTGCATCAGTGCGGTCTGCCTTCTGCGATGGCACTCGAGCTCTTCAAACCCTTCGTCATCAAGCGTTTGGTCGAGCTTGAATATGCAGCCAACATCAAGGCTGCGAAGCGCGCAGTGGACCGTGGCGCAAGCTACGTTTGGGACGTGCTCGAAGAGGTTATCACCGAGCACCCCGTGCTCCTGAACCGCGCTCCAACCCTTCACCGTTTGGGCATTCAGGCATTCGAGCCTGTGCTCGTTGAAGGTAAAGCTATCCGTCTGCATCCGCTCGTTTGTACCGCGTTCAACGCCGACTTCGACGGTGACCAGATGGCGGTTCACGTGCCACTGGGCAACGAAGCTCAGGCTGAAGCCCGTGTGCTCATGCTTTCCGCTAACAACATCAAGAGCCCGGCTCATGGTCGTCCGCTCACGGTTCCTACTCAGGACATGATCATCGGTCTGTACTACCTCACGGCTGCACGCGATGGTTTCCCGGGCGAGGGTCGCGCGTTCATCGACTTCGATGATGCGCTCAATGCCTACGATGCGCGCTGCGAACTTGACCTGCAGGCGAAGATCTGGGTGCGTCTGAAGAAGGATACGCTGGTTGCTTCTGCCTTCGGCGAGTTCGAAGAGCACAAGGCAGGCGAGCGCATCCAGACCACGATCGGCCGCATCACCTTCAATGCAGTGCTGCCGGATGATTATCCGTTCCTGAACTACGAGATGAACAAGACCGAGATCTCGCGTTTGGTCGAAGATTGCTGCAATCGCTATAAGACCTCTGAAATGGAGCCGATTCTGGACGGTCTCAAGAGCGCTGGCTTCCACTATGCAACGCGCGCAGGCGTTACCGTTTCGGTCTACGACGCAACCATCCCGCCGCAAAAGGATGAGATCCTTGCTGCAGCAGACAAGCGCGTCGAGGCGATCGACGAGGACTACGAGATGGGCCTCATGAGTGATGAGGAGCGCCACAAGAAGATCGTTGACATCTGGAACGAGGCCAACGAAGAGGTTGGTGACGCCATGGCGGAGAACTTCGACAAGTTCAACCCGATCTACATGATGGCCTTCTCTGGAGCGCGTGGTAACATCAAGCAGATTCGTCAGCTTGCTGGTATGCGTGGTCTTATGTCCGACCCGAAGGGCGAGATCATCGACCGTCCGATCAAGGCGAACTTCCGCGAAGGT
Source organism: uncultured Eggerthella sp. (assembly GCA_902464295.1). Lineage (GTDB taxonomy): Bacteria > Actinomycetota > Coriobacteriia > Coriobacteriales > Eggerthellaceae > Anaerotardibacter. Next base: position 23,973 of record CABQIW010000020.1, on the reverse strand, counting down.
CTTTCCGTACTCGAATACTTCATCTCTACGCATGGTGCTCGTAAGGGTCTTGCTGATACGGCGCTCCGTACGGCTGACTCGGGTTACCTTACCCGCCGCTTGGTCGACGTTGCGCAGGATGTCATTATTCGTGAGATCGATTGCGGTACCACTGATGGCATCGAATGCAAGATCTTGAACGCCAAGGGTGAGATCGATGATTCGCTCGTTGGCCGTTGCTTGGTCGATGCGATCGCCGATCCTAACACTGGCGAAGTGCTCGCTGAAGCAGGTTCTTACATCGATTCGGTGGCTCAGCTGAAGACGTTCGTGGATGCGGGTGTTGAGACGCTCGTTCACCGCAGCATCATGACCTGCCATGCAGAACACGGCATTTGCCAGAAGTGCTATGGCTGGGATCTCGCGACTTCGCGTCCGGTCAACATCGGCACGGCTGCTGGCATCATCGCGGCACAGTCCATTGGTGAGCCGGGTACGCAGCTTACGATGCGTACGTTCCATACCGGCGGTGTTGCAGGTGAAGACATCACGCATGGTCTTCCTCGTGTTACCGAGCTCTTCGAGGCACGTAAGCCTAAGGGTCAGGCGACGCTTGCAGAGATCGCAGGTACGCTGCAGGTCTCTGGCGACAAGAACAACAAGATCCTCACCGTCCACGATCAAGAGGGCAACATCCGCGAGTATGTCGTTTCCGCGCGTGCTCAGCTGCTGCCTGGCGTGGAAGACGGGTGCGAGGTCGAAGTTGGTCAGCAGCTCACCAAGGGCTCGATCAACCCGCACGATCTGTTGCGCTTGACCGACCCCAACACCACGCTGCGCTATATCGTCAGCCAGGTTCAGGACGTGTACGTCTCCCAGGGTGTAGACATCAACGATAAGCACATCGAGGTCATCGCACGTCAGATGCTGCGTAAGGTTGCGGTTGTCGATCCGGGCGATTCGGATTATCTGCCGGGCCGCCAGGTCAACCGTTTCGAGTTCGAGAAGGTCGTCAACGACATGATCCTCGAAGGCAAGAACCCGCCGGTGGGCCAGCCGCTGTTGCTCGGCATCACGAAGGCTTCGCTCGCTACCGATTCGTTCCTTTCTGCCGCTTCCTTCCAGGAGACCACGAAGGTCCTCACGGATGCAGCCATCGAAGGCAAGGTCGATACGCTGCAGGGTCTCAAGGAGAACGTCATCATCGGTAAGCCGATCCCGGCTGGTACGGGTCTGAAGCGCTACAAGGATGTCGAGATCACCTACAAGGGTGTTCCGGTCACGGCGAACGATTCCGATCGTCTGCCTGATTCCGCACCGCAGGCGCTGCGCGACATCGAAGAGCTGTTGCCGCAGCCGCAGGATTGGTCGCTCGACGGTAGCGGCTACATGGATGCGGGCTCGGATTACGCGAGCTACTTCGCTTCCATCACGGCAGGCTATCGTGCGAAGAACCTCACCGACGAAGAGGCACGCCTCTACATCTATGACGATCTGGGTGTTTCGCAGCGTTGGGCTAACAAGTTCTCCGAAGCAGGCATCGAGACCGTTGCTGATCTGGTCGGCCACACCGAAGATGAGCTGTTGCGCATCGAAGGTATCGGCACGAAGGCGATCGAAGAGCTCAAGGCAGGTCTTGAGAACCATGGTCTTTCCAAGGTTATCGAAGATGACTTCTCAGCTTCGGCTGACGATATGAGCCAGCTGCTCGATATGGTCTTCTCACCGGATGATACGGTGCTCATTGGTGGTGATAAGCCGGCTACCTTCACTAACGATGGTGAGGATATGCTCGGTGAAGCATTGCCGCCGCGTTCGTATCAGCGCAATCTTGACGAGCTCGATGAACTGCTCAATTCCGTTTCTGACATGGGCTTCGGCGTGATCGATCCCGATACGTTGGGCGGCGGTAATTCAGCTAGCGAAAGCGATTCTGAGCAGTAAGCTTCTCTTCGCTCACAGACGATTCGTATAGACGGCATGAACATCAACACGCGTCCCATCCTGGGGCGCGTGTTTCGTTTATGATGGAGTCAACGCTTTTTCAGGGGTCTGTAATAGAACCATTCAAACAGATTCGGAAAACGAAGAGAAAGGCAGCCTATGACCTCACTGCTCTTCAAGGACATCACGGTCTTGACCGAAGAAGGGAAGACCGCCCCGCACGCTTATGTAGGTGTGACGGGCAGCACGATCTCACATTTCCAGCTCACGCAGCCCGAAGGTGCGTTCGACCGCGTGATCGATGGCCGCGGGAAGCTCTTGATGCCCGCACTCTACAACGCGCACGCGCACGTTCCTATGACGCTCTTGCGTGGTCGTGGGGATAATCTGCCGCTCGATCGCTGGCTCAATGAAGCTATCTTCCCGTTCGAGGCGCATATCACCGAAGATGCGACCTATCACGCCACGCTGCTCGGTATCGCCGAGATGCTGCGCTTTGGCGTGGTCTCTTTTACTGATATGTATTTCTGCACCGATGCGCGTGCGCGTGCGGTGCTCGATTCAGGCGCGAAGTGCAACTTGAGCGATTGCGTGGTGTGCTCTGAGCCAGGCATGACCTACTTTGATCTGCCGCTCGCCAAAGAGAATGAGCAGTGGGTCGCGCAATATCATGGCGCGGGCGATGGTCGCTTGCTCATCGATATGAGCTTGCATGCTGAATACACCTCAACACCAGAAGTGGTGCGTACGTTAGCCGATGCTACCAAGGCAGCAGGCTTGCGCATGCAGGTTCATGTGAGCGAGACGCAAAAAGAGGTGCAGGAATGCATCGAGCGCCACGGCAAGACACCGCCCGTTTACCTAGCTGATCTGGGGCTCTTCGATGTGCCGACCACGGCAGACCACTGTGTGTGGCTTACCGACGAAGACCGAAGTGTGCTGGCTGAAAAGGACGTGTTCGTTGCGTGCTGTCCCGCCTCGAACGCGAAGCTCGGCAGCGGTATCGCGGATATCAAAGCCATGAAGGCGGCGGGCGTCACGCTCACACTGGGCACCGATGGCGTAGCGAGCAACAACAATCACAACATGTTCCAGGATCTTTACCTGCTCGCGCTCATGCAGCGCGCGGGCGATGCGAACCCTGTCTCGCTTTCTGCGGAGGAACTTATCGGAATCGCAACGCGCAACGGCGCGCTTTCGCAGGGCCGCACCGATTGCGGACGCATGCAGGTAGGTGTGCGCGCCGATCTGACCATGCTCGACATCGACACGCCGTGGATGCAGCCCGTTCACACGATGGCAGAGAATCTTATCTATTCTGCTCAGGGCTCTGATGTAGTTCTAACCATGGTTGATGGTACTATTCTCTATGAGAATGGCGAATATCCCACGATCGATATTGAGAAGGAGATCGCTGAAACGTGCGCGGCACGTGAGCGTATCCTTTCTGAGATGGCCTGATCGCCATCTATAAGGAGCAAACATGGAAAAGACCTACTTCACCGAGGGCGAGCAGCCGGAAAGCCAGATGGGTGCCGCGCTCGAGTCGCTCGCGCATACGATCCATGCTCGTAGCACGGCTGGCTCTGAAAGCTATACGTACCGCCTCCTTACAGGTAACCTTGATGACCTCTTGAAGAAGCTCGTCGAAGAGGCTCACGAGACTACGCTCGCTGCGAAGGATGTCGAGCGTGATGGTGCACCGGCAAGCGAGGTCGATCACCTGCGCTATGAAGCGGGAGATGTGGTCTATCATCTGCTGGTGCTCTTGGAGCGTTGCGGTGTTGACTTGGATGAATTTGCTGCTGAGATGAACACGCGTATGACTGAAGACGAGATCGCGCTGCGCAGTGGTGTTATCATGCTCAAGTCCGATTTCGTGAATCGCGGCAGTAATCATTAGAATGTGGGCCGCCTTGGATGCGGCATCGAATCATACGTGAGGCGCCTTTACCGGGCGCCTTTCAACAAAAGAAAGGTACTCTTTTGGCTAAACTTTTCGGAACTGATGGTGTTCGCGGGGTTGCAAACACTGAACTGACCTGTGATATCGCCTTCAAGCTGGGACAGGCTGCGGTCGAATTCTTGGGCAAGACCATCGTAGTGGGTAAGGACACGCGTCTTTCGGGTGATATGCTCGGCAATGCGCTTTCTGCGGGCATCATGAGCATGGGTGGTAACGTGCTCGATGCAGGCATCATCCCTACGCCTGGCGTTGCATATCTCGTGCGTGAGCTCCATGCTGAAGGCGGTATCGTCATCTCGGCTTCGCACAATCCGCCCGAGTACAACGGCATCAAATTCTTCGACCGACAAGGCTTCAAGCTCACCGAAGAAGCCGAAGCTGAGATCGAATCATTCGTTCTGGCGGGTGGTGCGGATTCCGAGAGCCTTCCTTCAGGCGATGCGGTAGGCGTAGTGCTCCCGGTTGAAGATGCATGCGATCTCTATATCCAGCATGCTATTTCATCCTTGCAGGATAAGACGCTCGACTTCTCGAAGCTTACGATCGCGCTCGATACCGGTCACGGTGCTTCATCGCTTACGACTGCAGCAGCGCTCGAGCAGTTGGGTGCCACGGTTCATGTGATCAACGACAGCTTCAATGGCGTTGATATCAATGTTGAATGTGGCTCGACCCATCTTGAGCCGGTGAAAGAGTTGCTCGCTGAAACGGGCGCGCAGATCGGCATCGCGCATGATGGCGATGCGGATCGTGTTATGTTCGTTGATGAACTGGGTAACGAGATCGACGGCGATGTGGTCGAGACGGTTTGTGCGCTCGATCTGCAGAAACGTGGTCTTTTGCGCGACGATACGGTCGTTTCGACGGTCATGTGCAACCTCGGCTTTACCAAGGCGATGGATGCGGCTGGTATTTCCGTTGTGCAGACCCAGGTGGGGGATAAGTACGTCCTGAATGAGATGCGTAAGCTCAACGCTGTTATTGGTGGCGAACAGAGCGGCCACATGATCTTCCTCGATCATAATTCCACGGGTGATGGCCTTATTACGGCGCTTCAGTTCTTGGCAGCTTGTTTGCGTAACGATCAGCCCGTTTCGAAGACGGCGGCGCTCATGCAACGCTTCCCGCAAGAGCTCATCAATGTGCGCGTGGCTGATAAGCATGCAGTTTCAGAGAATGCAGTGGTTGCCGAGGCGATCGCCGAAGCTGAAGCGAAGCTTGATGGCTCTGGTCGTATACTTGTCCGCCCGAGTGGCACCGAGCCCCTCGTCCGCGTCATGGTTGAAGCGGCAACTCACGAAGAAGCTCACGTTTATGCGCAGGCTATTGCAGATGTTATTGCTGCCGAGCTCGCAGTTTAGTTTAGATTCCGTGGACGGATTGCGGAGCTGTTCATACGCCGCAGGTCCGGGAGAGGTGGTATGATAGACTACGTTCGTTTCCAAGACGGAATTCAATCGACTAGCGAATCAACTAAAGGAAGGTAGGCGTGTATGTCAGGCCACTCAAAATGGGCTACTACGAAGCATCGTAAAGCTGCCCAGGATGCAAAGCGTTCGGCGTTGTTCTCAAAGCTCTCCCGTAACATCACGGTAGCGGCGAAAGAAGGCGGCGACCCGAATCCTGATAACAATGCATCCCTTGCTGCTGCGATCGATAAGGCTAAGAGCTACTCGCTTCCTAAAGATAAGATCAAAACGGCGATCGATAAGGCGTTCGGTACCGGTAAGGATGCCGCGAACTATGAGTCGGTCATCTACGAAGGCTATGGTCCTGCGGGCGTTGCCGTCTACTGCGAAGCGCTGACCGATAATCGCAACCGCACGGCTGCGGATGTGCGCTCGGCATTCTCTCATGCAAATGGCAACTTGGGCACTAGCGGCTCGGTCGCATTCCAGTTCGAGCGCAAAGGCCAGATCTTCATCGAGAAGGAGATCGAAGGCGGCAAGAAGGAAGGCATGATCGCTAACGGCGCTGCAGGCGACGAAGACGAATTCATGATGGTAGTTGCTGAAGCTGGCGGAGACGATTACGAAGACGCTGATGAAGAGTGGATCGTCTATACCGCACCGAATGACCTGATGGCAGTCAAGAAAGCTATCGAAGAGCAGGGTGTTGCTACCAAGGGTGCTGAATTCATCATGGAGCCCACCACGCCAACACAGGTTTCAGTATCCGATGCGAAGAAGGTCATGCGTTTGATCGATAAGCTCGAAGAGCTTGAGGATCTTCAGAATGTCTATCATACGATGGAGATCACGGACGAGATTGCTGCGGCGCTCGACGAATAGAGCGCGTTTTCGCGCTGTCTGTTCGCGCGCCAATACTCTATCTCTTTGAAAGGTTTCTGCGGGTTTACCTGTGGAAACCTTTTCCGTTCATGGCTGCACCCCCTTAAAAAATAGGGCGATCTGTGCTATAGTTATTTCCATATTGCATTAAACACACTTTAAACGAACTACAATGCAAGAGGATAGGCTTTGACCAGGCATAATAATATTCTTTCCTTTGACGAGGCACGCGCCCGTGGCGCAGTGTCTTCTCGTTCTGGCGCAAAGCAAGCTCCAAAATCTCCTCCTATCGCGCACAAAAATGCCGCTCATTCTTCTCAAACGCGCCGTTCAACCTCGCAGGTGAACCCGAAGCGCACTGCGCCGAATCAAGCACGTCAAAGCTCTGCACATAAGCGTTCCTCGTATCCCGAGCGACTCACCTATGACCCATCCTTTGCGCAGTCGTTCACGGCAACGACCAGAAGCGGTTCCTATCAGAGCGCACGACGCGATGATCGTCCGGTGCGGTCTTCGGGTGTTAAGAGCATGCCAGCTTCTGCGGTGCCCTCGCGCCATCCCTCTGCTTCTCACGCAGGGCGCACGAGCGTAACGACCCATGGTGCTGTTCGCTCTGGCGATTCTTATGCTCGTCAAAACGCAACGGACTCACAGGATGCGCATCGTACTGATCGTAATGTGAACGCGGATCGCAAAGACAAGAAGAAGTCGCTCGCACATCGCGTGCGTTCGGCAAAAGCGGAGCGCCAGTTCAACAAGACCTTCGGCACCGATGAGCCAGTAAAACCAGGACCTGAACAAAGCAGCCGTCCAGCGCTCTACGAGATGAAGATGGGCAAGACGCATAAGCGCTCTGCTCGTATGCAGAACGGTGCAACATCCAAGAAGAAGCGCGGCTTCTTCGCACGGTTCGCTTCGTTGTTCGCCTTCCTCGATCCGCGCTCTCCGCGGTTCTCTTCGCAAGCGCTCATCGCTTGTGCGACCTTCGTGCTCGCGGCGGTCATGCTCTATCAGCCAGTCGCGAACTACTATCAAGAAGTGCGATCACAACAGCAGCTCGAAGCTGAATATGCGATCGTCTCCGATTACTATTCAAGCCTCAAATCCGAGGTTGAATACCTTAATACCAAAGAAGGCCTTGAAGAGTATGTTCGTGAAGAGCTTGGTTGGGTCAAATCTGGAGAGCAGGTCTCTTCGGTCGAAGGGCTTGCACCGCGAGATTCCACTGCCAAGCAAGGTTCGATCACGGCCGATCTCTCCAATGCGGTTCCGACGCCCGTAACCTGGTATTCGCCAGTTCTTGATTTCATCTTTGGCTACAATAAGCCGTAGTGCCTTGTGTGCACGCATTCATCGTTTTTGAGAGAAAAGAGGGCATCGCGCATGCTCTATGCTGCTATTGATATCGGCACGGTCACCTGCCGCTTGCTCGTGTGCAAGCTCGAGCGAGGGGTCCTGCAAGAGCTGGTTCGTGAATGCAGGATCGTGAACTTGGGCATCGGTGTCTCCAAGACGGGTATCCTCCAAGAAGATGCGATCGAACGGGTCGTTTCCTGCGTGAAGGAGTATTGCGAGCTTGTTCGCGCGATCGCGCAGAAAGAAGAGGTGTTTTCTATCCCGATCGGCGCGGTTGCTACGAGCGCCTCTCGCGATGCGCGCAATGCTTGCGAACTGGTTTCCCGCCTGCATGAGCTCGGCGTGGATCTGCTCGTCATCCCGGGCGAGGTCGAGGCCGATCTTTCCTTCCGTGGTGCCTCAGCTGAATTTCCAGGCGAACGATTGGTCGTAGTTGATGTGGGTGGCGGCTCGACAGAAGTGATCTTCGGTTCCGCCCAAGAAGGCGTGCTGTTCTCGCATTCGTTCAATATCGGGTGCCGTCGCATAACCGAGATGTTCCTTGCCTCAGACCCTCCTCGAATCGAAGAGTTGGCGAGCGCAAGAAAGTTCATCACGGAAGAATTGCATTCAGTGTTGGGCATAAGGTTCGAAGGATTCTTCCCGGATCGCGTTGTCGCGGTGGCTGGTACGGCAACCAGCGTGGTTTCGGTGGATGAAGCTATGGAGGTTTACGACTCGGCACGCGTTCACAAGACGTTCGTTTCGCGCGAGACGCTCGAACGCGTTGCGACGATGCTCGCAATGCTGCCTGAAGAGGAGCGTAAGTGCGTTGTTGGTCTTGAGCCGAAGCGCGCTGGCGTGATCGTGGCGGGCATGCTCATCCTTGAATGTGTGCTCGATGTGCTCGGTCAAGATTCGTTCACGGTGAGCGAATCGGATATCCTTCAAGGGATCATCGCAGCGCTTGATAGGCATATCCCGCCATTCGACGATACCATCCCAGAAGTCTAACGCGGTGCTTTCACCTTCAGCGAAGTACGGTAGAATATCAGGCAATGAAATAAGACGAAAGGCCGCTTCCGTTGCTTGATTTTGGTTCGTTTCTCATGATGCTCGGGTCGAACCCCGTGCTTTTGATCATCTTGGTGCTCACGCTTGGTGCTACTGTCGTGAACGGCGCGACCGATGCTCCTAATGCGATCGCTCCTGCGGTCTCGACGCGCGCAATGGGACCAGGCGCTTCGATCATCATGGCGGCTATCTGCAATTTCGTTGGTCTCGTGCTTATCACGGCGATCAGTTCGGCCGTTGCGCAGACCATCTTCAACATGGTCGATTTCGGCGGAAATGCCCACCAAGCGCTTCTCGCGCTCGCGGCTGCTATGGTGGCGATCATTGTGTGGGGTGTCGTGGCCTGGCTCTTCGGCATTCCCTCATCGCAGAGCCATTCCCTTATCGCTGGTCTTACTGGTGCTGCGATCGCGCTGCAGAACGGCTTTACGGGAGTGAACTGGGGCGAATGGATGAAGGTCATCTATGGTCTCGTGGTTTCCACCTGCTGCGGTTTCGGCGGTGGTTGGCTGTTCACCAAGCTGCTCGAGAAGCTCTTCAAGAAGGCAGATCGCAGAAGGCTCCAGAACAAATGGCGCATCGCGCAGGTGTTCACGGGAGCAGGCGTGGCTATCATGCACGGCGCGCAAGATGGCCAGAAATTCCTCTCGATCAGTATGCTCGGCATCATGCTCGCTCTTGGCTCGATGGATACTTCCCAAGTTGTTTTTCCGCTGTGGCTCATCATCCTCTGCGCGCTGGCGATGGGACTTGGCACGGCGATCGGCGGCAAGAAGATCATCAAATCGGTGGGCATGGATATGGTGAAGATGGAGCCCTATCAAGGGTTCTCTGCGAGTACGACCACGTTCAGCTGTTTGGTGCTCGCAACCTTCACGGGTCTGCCTGTTTCAACCACGCATACCGCCACTACTGCCATCATGGGCGTGGGCGCTTCGCGGCGCATTAGGGCTGTTCGGTGGAGCATGGCAGGCAACATGGTCCTTACGTGGGTGCTCACGTTTCCGGGCTGCGGCCTTATCGGTTTCGTGCTCGCTAAGATATTCCTGCTGCTCTAGGCGCTTCAGGTGTTGCGCATTTCATCGATACGCTGCGCGTTCGTAGGGGAAATTTGCTATTATGAATGGGCTTGATGCGAATGGGAGCGTGGCGGAATTGGCATACGCAGCGGACTTAAAATCCGCCGCCCTAGGGCTTGTGGGTTCGAGTCCCACCGCTCCTACCAGTTCAGATGGCTAAGCGAACAAGAATGCCTTTTGAAAAGGGGCGTTCGCTCGTTCGTGAGGCGTCTCTAGCGTACAAGCTCACAGTATAGTTTTCAGGGTAGGAAAGTAGCTCTATGTCACAGGCTCTCGCCGTTAACCAGGTCTTGGATTCACCAGAAGTCGCTACGATGTTCGACCATTTAGAGCAATTGGTAGCGCGAAGCGAGACCGACCATACCCAGGTTTTTGAAACGTATCTCAACGAATATGCCGATCTTGCGGGCAAGGTCATCAATACCTTCATTCCCGTGGGTTCTCACCCGGATATGGGACGTTATCTCTACGATCCGCTCACGGCTTATTCTGAGAATGGTGGCAAACGCCACCGTCCGCTCATTTGCGTTGCGGCAGCTCATGCGGTGGGGGGCGATCATCGTCGTGCGTTCTCTGCTGCTGCTGCGATCGAGCATTTTCACACGGCAGCACTCATCCATGACGATATCGCTGACGAAGCCGAACTGCGCCGTGGTGTTCCGTGCATGCATCTTACCATCGGCGAAGGTCTCGCGATCAACGCGGGCGATCTGGCCCTTTCGATCGTGAACGGCATCGTCATGCGTGATCCTTTGCTCGACGATGCCACGAAGGTGCGCGTTGCGCTCGAGCTCGTTTCCATGGCGCAGTACACTGTTGAAGGTCAGGCGCTCGATATCGGTTGGGCGAAGGATGGTCGCTACGATCTTTCGCTCGATGATTATTTCACGATGGCCATCCATAAGACCGCGCACTATTCAGGTGCGGTCCCTCTGGCGGTCGGCGCGATCGTGGGAGGCGGAAGCGAGGAGCAGATCGAGGGGCTGCGTCAGTTCGGACTCGATACGGGTCTTGCGTTCCAGATCCAAGACGACGTGCTCAATCTGGTTGGCACCGAAGAGCAGACCAAAAAGGATTTCCGCAACGACATCACCGAGGGCAAGCGCACCCTCATCGTCGTCCATGCGCTCAGTAATTCAGAAGAACGAGATCGCTTGATCGAGATCCTCTCTTCGCGTACGAAGGATCCGGCACAATTGGAAGAAGCGGTCGCGATCATGGAGCGCTCTGGTTCGATCGACTACGCGCGCGAATACGCCGAAGAGCTCGTCAATTCTGCAAAAGAACGCATCACGACCATTCTTGATCCAAGTCTCTCACGTGATCTGCTGGTATCGATGGCAGATTGGTTCGTTGAGCGTCTCCAATAGGAGCGGCGGTAAGCTATGGATATCGTAGAATTACACGAACAGGGCGCCGCGGTCGAAGACGTACAGCGTCGTCTAGCCCAGATGGGCTACCTTACCGAAGACGCGATCGATGGCATCTATGAAGAACGCACCGCTGCTGCGGTGAGCGCGTTTTGTCGCGATCACAACTTGCCAACCGATGGCAACGTCGATCCGAAGATCTGGGCGAAGATCGTCGATGAATCCTATGAACTGGGTGATCGCGTGCTCTATTTGCGCGTCCCATTCTTCCACGGCAAAGATGTGCGCGTGCTGCAAAACGCCCTTTCTGCGCTTGGGTTTGCCACGGGCGGAAGCGATGGTATCTTCGGTCCTCATACCGAGGAAGCGCTCAGGAAGTTCCAGACGAATCTCGGGCTTCCTACTGATGGCATCGCCGGCGCGTTCACGTTCAAAGCGCTTTTGAACCTGCGTCACTCTTGGGAAGGCAACAGCTCTTTCAGCCCCATCCCACATTTCGGATTCGCGCGCGCCGCTGAAGTCCTCGAATCGACCATGCTCTGCCTGTATGGCACAACGCCTTTCACGCGTTCGGTCGCTTCTCGTATGTCTAATCTTTCGACCGCGACCAACCCCAACTCCAAGGTGATGAGCGCCGATTCGTTGCTCGTCGACCCAGATGAATCTACGATCTTCGTTCAGATTCTCGTAGGGGACGAAGAGGCGGCGGATGCCATTCCTGTTGTTGAATATGAACCGGTCGATACGCTTGCTGTACGCTTGAAACAAGCATACGAGATGGCGAAGGCGCACGATCCATTCCGCCTGGCACTTCGTCTGCCTGCTGAGGGTTGGTTGGACGCAGGGGAGGCGCGCTCGGCGCAGCATTATGCGATCGTCTTGCTCGATGCATTCTGCACGGCGCTCGATACAACAGAAACGAACTAGCAGCCACGATCCTTCTTGCGGCAAGGTCTGCGAAGAGGGGTCGGGGTTGCTATACTGGCGAATATAACGAACGATCGAAAGGGATCAATGGAAGCTTCAGCCCTTATCCTCGCTGCCGGAGCCGGCACGCGCATGAAATCATCCAAGCCTAAAGTGGTGCATAAGATACTTGAGAAGCCCCTTATTCGCTGGGTGGTCGATGCTGCCCATGGTGCTGGCATCGAATCAGTGGCCACCGTCGTTGGTCATGGTCGCGAACTCGTCGAGCCACTGGTCGAAGACACGCAGGTCGTCGTTCAGGAAGAGCAACTTGGAACCGCGCATGCGGTGAAGACTGCGCGTGAGGTTCTCGCTCAGATGCCTGGTCCGCTCGTGGTACTCACGGGCGATTCCCCGCTCATTCGACCGAAAACGATCACTGCATTGGTAGAAGCGCAGCAAGCTTCGCAGGCTGCGGTCGTGGTGCTGAGCATGGAGATGGACGATCCTTCGGGCTATGGTCGCATCGTGCGCGATGCTAAAGGTGGGGTCTGTGCGATCGTGGAGCATAAGGATTGTACGCCTGAACAGGTTATGATCGACGAATGCAACTCAGGCTTCTACTGCTTCGACAAGGAGTTCCTGCTCACCGCGCTCGATGAGGTTTCGGCCCAGAATGCCCAGGGCGAATACTATCTTACCGATGTGCTCGAGCTTGCTTACCAGGCTGGTCGCGTGATCGGCTGCCTTCGTGCTGAAGATCCACTCGAGTGCATGGGTGTCAATTCGCGCTCGCAGCTTGCCGAGGCAAGTGCTTGTTTGCAGGCGCGTATCAATACTGCTCACATGGAAAATGGGGTCACGATCATCGATCCTGCTACCACCTGGATCGGCCCCGATGTGAAGATCGCGCAAGATACCGAGATCTGGCCGATGAGCTTTCTGTTCGGATCCACGTGCGTAGGAAGCGATTGCGTTGTCGGCCCTCATTCGCGCTTGGTCGATACTATCGTGGGGAATGGCTGCACGCTCGAAGAGACGATCGCGCTCGAATCGCGCATCGATGATGATGTTTCGTGCGGTCCGCGTGCTTATCTGCGCCCCGAAACGCATATGTGCGTTGGTTCGAAGGCGGGCACGCACGTCGAGATCAAGAAGTCCACGATCGGGAAGGGATCGAAGGTTCCTCATCTTTCCTATATCGGGGACGCAACGCTTGGCGAAGATGTCAACATCGGAGCAGGCACGATCACGTGTAACTACGACGGCGAGAAGAAATGGCCCACCACCGTGGGCGATCGTGCGTTTGTGGGAAGCGATGTCATGCTCGTTGCGCCAGTTTCGGTGGGAAGCGATTCTCTTATCGGTGCTGGCTCGGTCATCACGAAAGATGTCTCGGCAGGGGCGCTTGGGCTTGGGCGCGCGCGTCAGACCGAGATCGAAGGCTGGAATGAAAAGAAGAAGAAAAGCCAATAATACCGCCGTTAGGTAAGTTCGCCTGACCATTCGAAGCCGAATTGACTAGAATAGGTCGATGTGAGTCGACTGGAGAAGAAAGAGATGCGATATGAGCAACATGACTAAGACAATGGCCGTCTTCTCGGGATCCGCGCATCCTGAATTAGCTCGCGAGATCGCGAATGCGCTCGGCGTTGAACTGGGAGATATCCATCTTGAGAAGTTCGCCAATGGCGAGATCTATGCGCGCTACAACGATAGTATTCGCGGTGCAGATGTCTTCTTGATCCAGTCGGTTGCAGGCGAGTCGGTCAACGATGCGCTCATGGAATTGCTTATCATGGCTGATGCAGCAAAGCGTGCTTCTGCACGAACGGTCACGGCGGTCATCTCTCATTATGGTTATTCGCGCCAAGACCGCAAGGCTTCAGCGCGCGAGCCTATCACGGCGAAGCTCGTGGCGAACATGCTCACGGCTGCAGGGGTCGACCGCATCATCACGATCGATCTTCATCAGGGCCAGATCCAAGGTTTCTTCGACATTCCGGTCAATCACATCACGGCGCTTTGGACCATCGCTGATTACTTCAACAAGAAAGGCCTCGATTCTGAGCGCTTATGCGTAGTGAGCCCCGATCTGGGTCGTGCGAAAGCAGCGAAGAAGCTTGCCGATCTTACGAACGCTAGCATCGCCATCATGCACAAGGAGCGCCCCAAGCACAACGCTGCCGAGATCACCGCGCTCATCGGTGATGTTGAGGGCAAGACGTGCATCCTGAACGATGACATGATCGACACGGCCGGTTCGGTCATCGGTGCGGTCAAGTCGCTCAAGAACAACGGTGCCGAGAAGATCTACGTTACCGCAACTCACCCCATTCTTTCGGGCCCTGCCTTCGAGCGCCTTCATGATCCCGATATCGAAGAAGTGGTGGTCTGCAACACCATTCCCATTCCTGAAGAAGAGCTGGCTAAGGGCAAGATCAAGGTGGTTTCGGTCGCTCCGCTCTTCGCGCATGCGATCAACGCGGTCTTCTCCAATGGCTCCATCTCCGAGCTCTTCGATCCGGATTTTGCGCTCTAACGATGTATCTTATCGTTGGCCTGGGAAATCCTGGCGAAGACTACGCCCACACGCGCCACAATGCCGGTTTCGATACGATCGATGTGCTGGCACGCGAATGGGGTGCGAACTATTGGAAGGACAAGGGCGGCGCTCTCGTTGCTGAAGTGAAGCCTCGTGTGCTCGATAGCGAAACACTTATCCTTGCAAAGCCCCAAAGCTATATGAATCTCTCCGGCGGTCCGGTCGCCAATCTCATGAAAGCCTATGGCGTCTCTCCTGATGAAGTCATCGTCATTCACGATGATCTCGATCTTCCGTCTGGCTCGATCCGCGTGAAGCGTGGGGGAGGGCACGCGGGGCATAATGGCCTGCGTTCGATCATCGACAAGACGAAGACGCGCGAATTCAATCGGGTTCGCATCGGTATCGGTCGCCCACCAGGAAAGATGCCGGTCGTGGATTTCGTACTAGCCGCACCGCGCAAAGAGTCCTTGGAAGAGTTTGAGCATGCTTGCCAGCGTGGGGCAGAGGCGTGCGCGTACTTAGTTGAGCACGGACTCGAAAAGACACAAAACACCTTCAATTAAACCTCGGCAAATAAGCTTCGATATGCGAAAATAACCTACGAACAACAAGTCGTATGGTAGGTATTCTCAATGTCAGCGAAGATTCTGGTCAAGCAGGTCGACCAGGCGGTGGTAACCCATCTTGCCGAGACCTTCGACCTTCCTCATTTCATAGCTGCTACGCTCGCTTCGCGCGGGGTCATTCACGATGAGCAGGTGGAGAGATTCCTCCATCCGTCGCTCGTGCGCGATTGGCGCGACCCGTATGACATAGAAGGCATGGAAGAGGTTGTCGAACGATTGCTCACGGCGCTCAAACGTAGCGCGCGCATCCTTGTCTTCGGCGATTTCGACGTGGATGGCATAACGGCAACTTCCATCATGACGCGCGGGCTCCGAACGCTCGGGGCTGAGGTCATCCCTTTCATTCCCTTGCGCTTCGAAGAGGGCTATGGCCTTTCGGCTAAGGCGATCGAGCGCGTTATTGGGCTGAACCCCGATCTGGTCATCACGGTCGATAATGGTATCGCTGCCTATGATGAGGTAGAGCACTTGAAACGCGAAGGCATCGAGGTCATCATCACCGACCATCATGAGCCTGCTGAAGCGGTGCCCAAAGGGGTGCCGCTCATCGATCCGAAATGCGGAAGCAATCCGAGTTCGATCCTGGCGGGTGCGGGAGTGGCACTCAAGGTGGTCCAGGCCCTCGGGGCTCGACTGGGCAAGCCGCATCTTTGGCGCGACCTGGTCGATCTGGCAACGCTGGGCACGCTCGCCGATCTTATGCCCATGGTGGATGAGAATCGCGCGCTCGTTGCAGAAGGCCTTTCGATGCTCAATAGCGAACCGCGTGCCTGTATCGAAGCGCTCATGGTTCAGGCAGGGATAGAGCCTGGCACCTTGAGCTCGGTGAACCTTGGTTTCACGCTCATCCCGCGGCTCAATGCAGCAGGACGCATGGGCAATGCCCAGCTCGCACTCGATCTGCTTCTTTGCGATGATCCCGCTGAATGCATGCGCCTTGCAGCGCAGCTCGAAGATAACAACAACGAACGCCGCCGTATCGAGGCTGAGCTTTCCGAGGTCGCTCAAGAACAAGCAGCACAGAGCTATGCTGGTCAGCGCGCGCTCGTGGTCTTTGGCGAAGGTTGGCATGAAGGAGTGAAGGGCATCGTTGCTTCGCGCCTGGTCAATACCTATCGCGTACCCTCGCTTCTCTTCACGATCGAAGATGGGCAGGCGCGCGGCTCGGGACGAAGCGTAGGAGATATCAATCTCTTCAAAGCGGTCGAGCACTGCAAGCATCTTCTCACCCGTTACGGCGGGCATGAGGCAGCGGTGGGTGTCACGTTGCCGAGTGCGAATCTCGATGAATTTCACCGCGAGCTCTGTTCGTATCTCGATACATTCCCTGCCGAATGCTTCGAGGCGAGCGTGAAAGCTGATGCGCTCGTCGATCTTTCGGAGCTCACGCTTGAAAACGTTGCGAAGATCGATCTCCTTGCTCCCTTCGGTCAGGAGAATGCCGTTCCGCATTATCTTGCGCGAGGTGTATTCCTGGAGCAGGCAAAAGCGGTGGGAGCCGAGAAGAACCATCTCTCAGCGCGGCTCTCCGACGGGGTGAACAGCGTTGCGGCCATCATGTTCCGCGCTCCCAATATCACGGAGATGCTCAGGTGCAAATGCGCGCTCGATGTGGTGTTCCGTCTGCAGATCGATACGTGGAAGAACTACAGAAGCGTCAAAGCGATGGTGGACCATATCGCACCACTCGATGCTTCAGGCTGCTCGGGCTGCGATCAGGCTACCACCTCCTTTCTTCATGAGCTGAGCGATTCGTACGGCGATACGTGCTCTCCTGCTCGTTTTGAGGCGGTCGAAGAACCTTCGAACGCTTTCGTTGAGAGCAACCGCGAGCAATGGGAAATGCTCGCGGAGAGAGAACCGCAGACCCTGCGGAGCAAGCTCGCTTCTGCTCTCATCGGGACGGAGACGCTCCATGAAGCGCAAGCGAAGACGCTCGATCTGCTCGATGCAGGGGAGTCGGTGTTCTCGGTCATGGGAACGGGACGGGGCAAATCGCTCATCTTCCACCTCTTCGCTATCGAACTGGCGCTCAAGCAGCACAAACAGAGCATCTTCCTCTATCCGTTGCGTGCGCTCATTTCCGATCAGGCGTTCCATTTACGTGAGGTGGTTTCGCGCTTCGGCATAACCGTCGAAGTGCTCATGGGAGCTACCCCGCAAGAAGAACGCGCGCGTATCCTCGCTGATCTCGAACAAGGAAACGTCGATATCATCCTCACTACGCCAGAGTACCTTTCCTGCCACGTGGACGAACTTGCGAAGAAGGGATCATTCGGGTTCGTCACGATCGATGAGGCCCATCATGTGGGACTGGCGCGCGAGGATTTCCGCGTTGCTTACAAGCATATCTGCGATTGCCTGCATGCGCTCGGCGATCCGCAGGTTCTCGCCGTTACCGCGACCGCTAACGATGCGATCGCGAAGGGACTCGTCGACCTCTTGCCGCTCGATGTTTATGTGGCAGATGAGTGGGTGCGTACTAATCTGCATGTTGATGATAAACGCAATATACGCAAGCGCGATCTCTATCTTGCTTCGATCATTGCATCGGGGGAGAAGACGATCGTGTATGTGAACTCGCGCATGGAAACGATCATGCTCACCAAACGGTTGCGTGAACTGGTGCCTCATCTTGCATGGCGTATCGGCTTCTATAACGCGGGGCTCACTCGTGCGGAGCGCAATCGGATCGAGGAACTGTTCCGCAATGATGAACTGAGCGTGCTCATTGCAACCTCGGCCTTTGGCGAAGGGGTCGATCTTCCTCATATCCGCCATGTGGTGCTCTACCATATGCCCTTTTCAGAGGTCGAGTTCAACCAGATGAGCGGGCGGGCGGGCCGCGATGGCCAAGATGCCTTCATCCATCTGCTCTTCGGACGAAATGATGGCTCGATCAACCAATCGATCCTGCATGAGATGACGCCTACGCACGACAACATGGCGCAGATCTATCGCGAATTGCGTCGTCAGCAGAAGGCGAGCGAGGAGCGCTTCTATGCGTTCGCATTCGATCAGCTTGCAAGAAGCGTTACGTCGCTGTTCCCGACCTTTTCGGTCTCCATCGATCAAACGCGTTCGGGTGTTGCGGTGTTCGAAGAGCTTGGTTTGGTCGAAACGCGTACCGAACAGGTGAATAACAATACGCATCACTTCATTCATGTCGTAGACTATAAAGGTAAAGTGGAGCTGATAGACAGTGCTCGTTATCGCGAAGGCGTGGACGAGATCGCTTCCTTCGATCGTTTCAAGGATTGGGTGCTTTCCTGCTCTGCCGACGAGCTTGAGCGCTGTATTCAAAAGCCGCTTATGCCGCACACTGAAGAAGAGAGGTAGTGGGATGCCGCCTAAGAACGCAACACAAAACCTATCGGGCAGCACGACCTCGATCGATCCCTTCATTGCGGCAGCAACTACTGCGCCGCAGGGGTTTTCGGCTGAAGAGCGTTTCGAGGCGCTCCTTGAGCTGGCCTCAGGCTATCTGAATGAAGATGAACTGGCGCTCTTGAAGCATGCTTTTGCGTTCGCTCGTGAGGCGCACGGAGACCAGAAGCGCAAATCGGGCGAACCATTCGTCATCCATCCGGTCGAGGTCGCTATCATCCTTGCCGATCTGCGCATGGACGTCGAAGTTCTTTGCGCCGCGCTTCTGCACGATACCGTTGAAGATACCGCAGCAACCAAAGAACAGGTGGCAGAAGAGTTCTCGCCGCAGATCGCAGAGCTGGTCGATGGCGTCACGAAGATCTCGAAGATCGAGGTCGAAGACTTGAATGATGAGCAGGCGCAGACGTTCCGTAAGATGCTCGTAGCGATGAACCGCGACATTCGCGTGGTCGTCATCAAGCTTGCCGACCGTTTGCACAACATGCGCACGCTCTCAGCGCTGCGCGAAGATCGCCGTATCTTCAAGTCGCGTGAAACGCGCGAGATCTATGCACCGATCGCGCATCGTCTGGGCATCAGTTCCATCAAGTGGGAGCTTGAGGATCTTGCCTTCTTCTATCTCGAGCCGAACAAATTCAAGCAGGTCTCGCGCATGGTCTCGGAAACTCGCCATGAGCGCGAGGAGTATCTGCAGAACGTCATCGATATCCTGAAAGAGGAGATGGAGAAGATCGGCGTCGAGGCGCGCTTCATGGGGCGTCCGAAGCATCTCTACTCCATCTATTCAAAGATGACGAAGAAGGGCAAGGGCTTCTCCGAGGTATACGACCTGATCGCGGTGCGCATCATCGTGGACTCCGTGAGTGATTGCTATTCGGTGCTCGGGGCGGTCCATACGCTCTGGCATCCGATGCCGGGGCGCTTCAAAGACTACATCGCGATGCCGAAGTTCAACATGTACCAAAGCCTGCACACCACGGTCATCGGTCCTGCAGGCCGTCCGCTCGAGGTGCAGATCAGAACCGAAGAGATGCACCGCGTGAGCGAATATGGCGTTGCCGCTCATTGGCGCTATAAGGAAAGCGGCACGCGCAAGGGCGATAAGGATCTCGAGAAGCAGATCGCTTGGCTGCGCGAGATGGTCGACTGGCAAGACGAGACGAAGGATTCACGCGAGTTCTTGAAATCGCTCAAGGTTGGCTTGGCACCGAAGGAAGTCTACGTCTTCACGCCAAAGGGCAAAGCGCTCAGCTTACGTGCTGGTTCCACGCCGGTCGATTTTGCTTACGCGATCCACACGGAAGTAGGCAACCACTGCGTGGGAGCGAAGGTCAATGGCAGCATCGTGCCACTGAGTTATGAGCTCCAGCAGGGTGATCGTGTCGAGATCCTCACGCAGAAGAGCGCCAGTCCTTCACGCGATTGGCTCAATATCGTGAAGACCCCATCTGCGCGCTCGAAGATCCGTTCGTATTTTTCGAAGATCTCTCGTGGCGACGACCTCCAGGCAGGTCACGATAAGCTCACCCGCGAAATGCGCAAGCACGGGCTGGGCATCTCTTCTGCGCAATCGATGCGCGCGATCAAGCAGGTCGCAGAGACTCTCGGGTTCAAGGATTCCGATGATATGCTCGTCAAGATCGGCAACGGCAAGGAGAGCGCTCAGCTCGTTGCCAACCGCTTGCTGAAGATCCTGGTCGATAAGGGAACCGAAGATGCTGAAAAGCCCGGCATTGGCACCTCGGCCTCTTCAACAGGCAAGATGCCTCCCATGCTCACGAGCGTCAAGCGTCCGAAAAAGCACGAGACGCATGCGGATAATGGCATCGTGGTGCGCGGCATCGACGATGTCCTCGTGCGCCTTTCGCGCTGCTGCAATCCGGTTCCGGGCGATGACATCGTTGGCTTCGTCACGCGCGGACGTGGCGTTTCGGTTCATCGTAGCGATTGTCCGAATGCACAGGATCTCAGGCGTCATCCCGAGCGCATCATCGAGGTGCATTGGGCAGATACTGCGCCTTCGGGAAAGGTGTCTTTCAACGTCGAGATCTTGATCGAGGCGCTCGATCGTTTGAATCTGCTTCTCGATGTGGCGAAGGTCTTCGCCGATAATGGAGCGAACGTGCTCTCAGTCTCTTCTACCACCCATCGTGATAGCATGGTCGAGATGCGTTTTCTCTTTCAAGTTTCAGATACGACCGCTATTTCGCGCATCCTGCAGCGTCTTCAGTCGGTCGAGGGGGTATTCGAGGCGCGTCGCATGATGCCAAACGCGACTTCGGATTCAAAATAAAGGCCTACTGCGTTTTGTGGCAGTGAAAAGGAGGGATTGTCCATGTCAACTATTGAGATCACCCGTGGAGAGCGTGGCTTCATCGTTACCGGCGCTTGTGTGGATATCGAATTTCTCATTCTGGGAATGATCCAGAACAACACCTATTTCATCAGCGATGGCAAAGGCTTGATGGTGGTGGATCCTTCTGCGGATGTGAACCGCATCCTGGCGCTCATCGGCGATCGTAAGCTCGATGCGATCATCTGCACACATCACCACAGCGATCATGTGGGCGCACTCAAAGAGCTGAAGGAGGCAACCGGGGCTTGCGTTTATGCTTCCGCCATCGATACTCCGGTCATCGAGAACCAGCCGGCTCCCGATTTCGGTCCGCTCGTTGCTTCATGCAAGGTCGATAAGACGCTTGATGATGGCGATACGGTCACGGTCGGCAATATGAAATGGAAGGTCATCGCAACACCAGGTCATACTCCTGGTGGTATCTGCTTGTTCCTGGATTCCGAATACGGTGAATATATCGAGCGTGCCAACGTGCTCATCTCGGGCGATACGCTCTTCGCTGGCTCTATCGGGCGTACGGATTTCGAAGGCGGCAATGATGCGCAGATGCGCAAATCGCTCAAGCGTCTCTCACAGCTGCCAGATGATACACTCGTGCTCCCTGGTCATAACTCGCTTACCACGATCGGTGATGAGCAACGCCGGGTCTTCCGCTACTTCTGCTGAAGTAACGCTACAATAGGAAAGACGCACGCATGGCCTCATGCACGGAGGTCGCGCTAAGAGCACAGAGCTTTTGAGGAGTTAACACGCTATGAAACGGAGAACCACCAAGTTCAACTATTTTGATGCCTTCGCTTCGCAGGCGGAGCTTGCTGCAAAAGAAGCAGAACTGCTCATGCTCGTGGTCGAGAATTTCGACCGTGCTGAGAAGCTTCAGGAATACCTGCCTGAAGCACACAGGATCGAGAACGAGGCCGATGAAGTGCACCATAGCATTCACGATGCGCTCTTGCCCGATTTCGTACCACCGCTCGATCGCGAGGACATCACCTCGCTTGCTTCCTCGCTCGATGAAGTGGTCGACCTGATCGAAGAGCTCATCTTGAGCTTCTATATGTACGATGTGCGCTTCATGCATACCGATGCGATCGAATTCGCGAAGATCTTGCATAAATCCTGCATCGCACTGTGCGGTGCCGTGAAAGAATTCCCGCGGGCACGTAAGTCCGAACCGTTCAAAGCGGGTGTCGTTGAGGTCAACGATCTCGAAGAAGAAGCTGACCGTCTCTATCTTGAATCTATGCGACGCTTGTTCACTGAAGATTCTGAGCATTTCATGCGCGTTATGGTCTGGTCATCGATCTTCGATCTGTTCGAAGACTGCATCGATCAGTGTGAAACGATCGCTGATCGCATGAGCGCGATCGTGCTCAAAAACGGCTAGTCGCCCTGCTCGCAAGCGATAAGCCGCGCAAGCTGCGCATTTTGGGAAGCTTCGCGCCAATCATTACGCTTACAGAAAAATACTTTCTTCTAGCTGCACGGACAGGTTGCTCGCACGTGATTGTGTTATCTTTGTTGTGCAGTTTTCTCAAGAAGAAAGTTAACCATGTCACTTGTTGTTGCTAAGTTCGGCGGCACCTCAGTCGCATCGCCCGAACGCATCCAGAACGTTGCAAAACGCCTCATCCAAAAGAAGGAAGAGGGGAATCAGGTCGTTGCGGTGGTTTCTGCTATGGGTAAGACCACCGATGAACTGCTCGATCTTGCCAATGCGGTGAATACCATTCCTACCAAACGCGAGATGGACATGCTGCTCTCAACGGGCGAGCAGGTCAGCATGGCGTTACTGGCGATGGCTATCCAGGCGCTCGGCCATGAGGCTATGAGCTTCACCGGTTGGCAGGCAGGCATCGTTACCGATGATGAATTCTCCAGCGCGAAGATCGAGATCGTCCAGGCTGATCGCATTCGCGAAGAGCTTGAGCGCGGTGCGATCGTGGTGGTCGCAGGTTTCCAAGGCCTCACGCACGATGGCGATATCACTACGCTCGGTCGTGGCGGTTCGGATACGACGGCGGTTGCTTTAGCATCGGGCCTCGATGCGGATGTGTGCGAGATCTATTCGGATGTCGACGGCATCTATACGGCCGATCCGCGCGTTGCTCCTCATGCGCGCAAGCTCGACGTGGTTTCCTACGATGATATGCTCGAGCTTTCGAGCGAAGGTGCAGGAGTCCTGCAATCACGCGCCGTTGAATTCGCGCGTAAATACAAGGTGGTCATTCATTCCCGTTCGGCATTTAGCGATGAGCCGGGAACTATCGTCAAGGAGGTTGCTCCAAACATGGAACACGCCATTATCACGGGCATTGCTCACGATACATCGGAGATGAAGGTCACCATTCGTGGTCTTGCAGATGAAGCAGGCATGGCAGCGCGCGTTTTCTCGCTGCTGGCGAGCAACCGCGTTTCGGTCGATATGATCATCCAGAATGCCACGAGCGGCGGCAATGCTAACATCAGCTTCACGTTCCCAGGTTCGCAACGTGATCTTGCACTTGCTGCGGTGGACGAGATCGCCAAAGAGCTCAATGCCTCAGAGGTCTTCGTGGATGAGAACATCGCGAAGGTCTCGCTCGTTGGCACGGGCATGAAATCGAGCCCTGGTGTGGCTGCGCGTGCGTTCAAAGCACTCGCTGATAACAAGGTCAACATCCTGATGATCTCCACCAGCCCGATCCGTATTTCGGTCGTGGTTGACGGTGATCAGGTAGAAACGGCAGTTCAGTGCCTCCATACCGAATTCGGGCTCGATTCAGATAGTATTTTCGAAGAAACGCAGCTTTCCGCTGAAGAGATCGCTGCCAAGATGAACAAAGGACGTTAGAACATGGCTTGGACGAAAGAGATTCCCGCTAATCCTGTTGTTGCGGTTGCAGGCGCTACGGGCGCGGTTGGTCGTGAATTCCTCGAGGTGCTGCACGACCTCGATTTTCCTGCTTCTGAAGTGCGTGCGCTCGCGTCTTCGCGCTCAGCTGGCAAGAAGCTTCCCTTCAAGGGTTGTGGCCAGGTCCCTGCAGGCGATCTGATCGTTGAAGAGATGACCCCGGCAAGCTTCGAGGGCGTTGATATCGCGCTCTTCTCGGCTGGCGCGGGCGGTTCG
>CABQIW010000019.1 GCA_902464295.1 uncultured Eggerthella sp. | reverse complement strand
TCGCTGCTCACGGCGGCCGAAGAGGTCGACCTCGCCATGAAGATCGAGGCGGGTGTCGAGGCTATGGCACAGCTCGATGCGTCGGAAGAAGAGGGCGGTGTGCCGCTCGAGCGTCGCGAACGCAGGCGCCTTTCCCGTATCGAGCAGGTAGGTCTGGATGCAAAGCAGCAGCTCATCGAAGCGAACTTACGCTTGGTGGTCTCCATCGCGAAGCGCTATGTGGGTCGTGGCATGCTGTTCTTGGACCTTATCCAGGAAGGTAACCTCGGTCTGATCCGCGCGGTCGAGAAGTTCGACTATACGAAGGGCTTCAAATTCTCCACGTATGCCACCTGGTGGATCCGTCAGGCTATCACTCGCGCTATCGCAGACCAGGCGCGCACCATCCGCATTCCCGTTCATATGGTCGAGACGATCAACAAGCTCGTGCGCATTCAGCGTCAGCTCCTGCAATCGCTCGGTCGCGAACCAACCCCCGAAGAGATCGCTGAAGAGATGGGCCTCACGCCTGAGCGCGTTCGTGAGATCCAGAAGATCTCGCAGGAACCGGTCAGCCTTGAAACGCCTATCGGCGAAGAGGAAGACTCGCAGCTGGGCGACTTCATCGAAGACGACGCTGCGGTTGTGCCGCCCGATGCAGCAAGCTTCTCCATGCTCCAAGAGCAGCTCGCGAAAACGCTCGAGGGCTTGGCAGAGCGCGAACGCAAGGTCATCACGCTGCGTTTCGGCCTTGAAGACGGTCATCCGCGCACGCTCGAAGAAGTGGGCCGTGAATTCGGCGTCACGCGTGAGCGCATCCGCCAGATCGAGAGCAAGACGCTCGCCAAACTGCGCCATCCTTCTCGCTCCCAGAAGCTCAAGGATTATCTGGAAGATTAATGGACGCCTCACTCGAGTTTTATGCGGTCTGCCCAGCTGGTTTCGAGCGGATCGTTTCTGAAGAACTGAAGAGCCAAGGTATCAAGCGCATTCGCCCCCTTAAAGGGGGCGTTGCCTTTTTCGGCACCATCGAAGATGCGCTGCGCGCCTGCTTGTGGCTTCGCAGCGCTTCGCGTGTGCTGCTCGTGCTTGCACGCATCGGATGTGCGAGTGCTGATGAACTCTACGAACAGACCCGAGCGATCTCCTGGCAGGAGCATATCGGCCCCGATGCTACGATCGCGGTCTCTGCGCACGGGACGAATCGGGAGCTGCGCAACACCCAGTTTTCCGCCATGCGCGTGAAGGATGCGATCTGCGATGAACTGCGCGCGCAAACCGGCAAGCGCCCCGAGGTTTCGAAGCACCGCCCGGATGTGCAGATCAACGTGTCGATCCATGCGAAGAAGGCTACGGTCGCGATCGATCTTGCAGGTGAGCCGCTTCACAAGCGCGGGTATCGCCAAGAAGGGGAGAACGTCCAAGCGCCGCTCAAGGAAGCCCTGGCAGCAGGAGTGCTGCTGATGAGTCCGTGGGCCCGAGTGGTCGAGGGCTTAAGGGCGGGCACGCTCGAGCCGCAGGATTGTGTTCTTATCGATCCGTTCTGTGGTGGCGGCACGCTTCTGATCGAAGGCGCCATGATGGTAGCCGATATGGCACCGGGTATCCTGCGCGATTATTGGGGTTTTTCGGGTTGGCGGCAGTTCGATCCTGAAGTGTTCGCGCGCCTGCTCGCTGAAGCGGATGCGCGTCTTGAAGCAGGCCTTGCCCGTATGCCACGCATCGTGGGAAGCGATATCGATCCGCGTGCGATCGAGATCGCTCGTGCTCAAGCAGGGCGGGTAGGCTTGGCGGGCTTCATCGATCTTGCGGTCGCGAATTGCGCGGATATGGAAGCGACGCTTGAGGGCTTCGGAGTGGCACAGGCCACGCAAGGTTGCGTGGTGGGAAACCCTCCCTATGGCGTGCGCTTGATGGCGCGCGATCTGGATGTCTTCTACGGTGCACTCCAAAAAGGCCTCGATGCGCTTCCCGATGCTTGGACGCTCACGGTCATCACGCCCGATATCCATTTCGATGATTATATTGGTGCCACACCCTTCACGGAAAGCGCCGTGTACAATGGTGCGCTTGAGACCACTGTGCGCACCTATCAGCTTGGTCAAGCAGAGCACAAGACGCTTTCGCTCGTTTCGCTTTCGGGTAGGGACGTGGTGGTGCCCGTGCTCTCCGATCATCCCGACCAATTCGCGGCGCGTCTGCGCAAGAATGCGAAAGCGCGCAAGAAGTGGGCAGAGCAGAATCAGGTGTTCGCGTTCCGCCTCTACGATGCCGATCTTCCTGATTATGCGGTCGCGATCGATCTGTTCCTCGCAAGCGAGGAGGTACGCGCCACACACATAGAGCGCACCTTCGATGTGCCCTACCTGCTCATCTCGGAGTATCAAGCGCCAAAATCGATCGATCCCCATAAGGCATATCGACGCTTCGAAGATACGGTGCGCATTGCCACAGCTGTGCTCGAGATACCCCGCGATCAGGTGTTTACGCGCGTGCGCAAGCAAGCGAAGGGTGGCGGGCAATATGCGCGCGGTCGAACGCTTCCTAAGCCGGTGCTCACGCAGGAATCGGGGCTTACCTTCGAGCTCGATCTGGCAAGCTATCTCGATGTGGGATTGTTCCTCGACCACCGCATAACGCGCCGCTTCATCGCCACGCAAGCGAAGGGCAAGGACGTGCTCAACCTCTTCGCGTACACGGGAAGCGCGAGCGTGTATGCCGCAGCTGGGGGAGCGAAGAGCGTGACCACGGTCGACCTTTCCCAGACGTATCTCGATTGGGCGAAGCGCAATATGGCGCGCAACGGCTTCACGGGGTCTGCGTATCGCTTCATCAAGGAAGACGTGCGCGCGTGGGTACGTGCGGAGAAGGATCCGCGCCAGGCGAAGGGTGGCCGCATCCGTCGCTACGATCTTATCTTCGTCGACCCACCCACCTTCTCGAATTCCAAAGCGATGGGCAAGCTCACGTGGGATATTCAGCGCGATCACTTCTATCTCTTGCGTGATGTGTCGAAGCTCTTGCGCCCAGGTGGCATCATCATCTTTTCGGGGAATCTGCGCTCATTCAAGCTCGATGAAGCCGCGCTTGTCGAACAGGGGATCACGGTGCGCGACATCACCGCGAAGACCATCCCTGAAGATTTTGCGCGCAACCCTAAGATCCATTTCTGCTATGTCCTGCAAAAGACAGATGGGCTCGCGCACAAGAACACTTACCCGACCCTCTAACACACGATGAGTGATACCATGTTCCTACACGTTTTTCTGCGTTTGAACTGAATGAGGGGGATCTTTTATGGTTGAACAGATCTGTGAAAAATGCGGTGCGCGTTATTCGCTCTATGCACCGGCCTGTCCGAAGTGTGGCGCGCCTTCCACGCAGCCCGCTAAGAAGCCCGGTTGTCCTCAGGCACCCGCTCCTGCGCCGAAGCCCGCGAAGGCGCCTGCCGCTGCACCAAAGGAGGCTGCAGAGAAGCAGCTCGCAACAGCTCAGAGCGAAAAGAGCACCACTCAGGTACCTTCAACCATCACGGTCGAGAACGTTTCTGCGTGCCCGTGCCGCAAGCTCGTGGCCAATCCGCTCGCGCTCATCGGTATCGCAGCGGCGGTATTCGGTATCTTCAAGCTTCTGAAGAAGTAGTTAGACTATCAAATAGTTTGACAATCTAATTAAAATTCCATAGAGTGAAAGACGGCGAGAGCATGCGCTCTTGTCGTCTTTTTGCTTTACAGAGGTCAACAGCTTTCGTGAAGTAAAGAGCCTTGATCAAAATTAGACGTTCGTTCAACAGTAAGGATGAGTATGAGCTTTGCGATCGTGGTCGATTCAGTAGCAGACCTGAATGAGGAAGAGTGCGCGCGCTTCGGTATCACTTCGGTGCCGCTGAGTGTTGAAGTTGGCGGCGAGCACTTCAAAGATCAAGTCGAGATCTCTTCTGAGGAGTTCTATGACAAGATGATCGCTTCTGATACGTTGCCGAAATCCTCGCAGCCTTCTCCTTCCGAGTTCATGGATATCTACAATGCGCTCGCCTCCGAGGGCGCTGATGAGATCATCGCGATCCATATCGCTGCGGTGCTTTCGGGAACGAGCGAATCATCCAATTTAGCTGCAAACCAGGTCGAGGTGCCCGTTGAGGTCATCGATTCGTTCAATGCCTGTTCGGGCCAAGGTCTGCTCGCATTGCTCGCGTGCGAGATGCGCGATCCAGAGGCAAGAGCACAGGAGACGGCGCAAGCGGTCAAGGATGCGCGCGCTCATACCCGTTTCTTCATCGCTTGCGGCACGCTCGACAACCTGCTGGCGGGTGGTCGCCTTTCTGCTGAAGAGGTCGACGCGGCAACGTTGCTCGACATCAAACCGATGATGTCCTTCGACGAGCGTGGCGTGCTCAAAGCGATCGATAAGGCAAAAGGTATGAATGGCGTTATCAAGAAGTACGTCGAAAAGCTCAAAGCGATCACCGAAGAAGAAGGTATCCAACGCGTGAGGTTCTGTCATACCCGTAACGAAAAGGGCGTTGAGAAGTTCAAACGCGCCCTTGAACAGGCGGGAATTGACTATATCGATTGTGGTACTTGTTCGTGCGGTGCGACCGTTTCGACCCACCTTGGTATGGGAGCGCTCGGTATGGGTACGATCCCCGATTCGCTCTTCCCCCATAAGGAATGATCACTATGGAAAACGCACTCACTAAAGAAGAGCTGAAGACGCTCGACGAGCTTCTCTCGAGCACGTTCAATTCGATCTTGCGTATCGAGGAGCGGTCGCTCAACAACCGCCTTACCGAAGGGCTTTCGATCGCAGAATTGCACACGATCTGCGCGGTTGGCCTTCATGAGGCCAATCCTATGAAGGTCATCGCGAACCGCTTGGGTATCACGCTCGCAACGCTTACGGTCATGATCAACAAGCTTGAGAAGCGCAGCTATGTGAAGCGTGAGCGGAGTGAAAAAGACCGCCGGCAAGTGCTCGTTGCGCTTACCTCAAAAGGACGCAAGGCCATGCGCGCTCACGATGCTTTTCACAAGAAGATGGTGGAAAGCGCTCTTGCCGATCTTACCCCAGAAGAAGAAGGGGTGTTCGTAAAAGCAGTTGGAAAGGTGAAAGCCTTTTTCGATAATGAAGCTGAAAAGGAAGAACAGAAAGGATAGTTCCATGGCAACTCTCGACACGATCCAAAAAGTACTCAACGAAAACCTCGACATCGAGCCCGAAACGGTCACGCTCGATGCGACGCTCGAAGGCCTCGGCATCGATTCGCTCGACATGGCTGAGCTCATCTGCAGCCTCGAAGAAGAGCTCGACATCGATTTCGGCGAGCCGGAAGGCATCGAGACCATCGGTCAGCTGGTCACTTACATCGAAGAGCTCTAGGCGTACGGAATAGATCTCATGAAGACACGGGTAACCGAGCTGCTCGGCATCGAGCAGCCGATCATTCAAGGCGCCATGGCGTGGATCGCAGATGCACGTTTGGCGGCAGCGGTGAGCAATGCAGGCGGTCTTGGCATCATCGCCTGTGGCTCTGCGCCGCTTTCCTGGGTGCGTGAGCAGGTCGAACTTGCGCGCACGCTCACCGATAAGCCCTTCGGCGTGAACATCATGCTCATGAATCCTGAAGCGCCGCAGCTTGCGGAACTTCTTGCCGAACTGCGTGTTCCCGTTATTACAACGGGTGCGGGCAATCCCGGTAACTACATCGATCGCTGGAAGGAAGCTGGCGCGAAAGTGGTGCCGGTCGTGGCTTCTTCGGCACTTGCGAAGCGTATGGAACGCTGCGGAGCCGATGCGGTCATCGCAGAAGGCTGTGAAGCGGGCGGTCACATCGGCGAGCTTACCACCATGGCGCTCACGCCCGCCGTGTGCGATGCGGTCTCGATCCCGGTCATCGCAGCCGGCGGTGTGGCAGACGGGCGCGGCTTGGTGGCGGCGTTCGCACTCGGCGCTGAAGCGGTGCAGATCGGCACGCGCTTCCTTACGGCGCATGAATGCGGCATCCATGAGGCTTATAAGCAGAAGGTCCTGGCTGCGAAGGATTCCGACACGATCGTAACGGGGCGCGATAATGGCCACCCGGTGCGTCAGCTCAAGAACAAGTTCTCACGTGGCATTCGCAAGATGGAAGCCGATACGCGCATCTCGGCCGATGAGGTGGAGGCTGCGCTCGCGGGATCGCTGCGCAAGGCGGTTCAGGGCGATGTGGATGGTGGTTCGCTCATGTCGGGCCAGGTAGCGTGCTTGATCGGCGATGAGAAATCCGCACAACAGATCGTGGATGATCTCATGCGTGAGGCGCTTGCCTGGTCGAGAAGCGACCTCCAGGCGATGGCAGATGCCAACGCCAAACGAGCTTGGAACAACTAGAGAAGAAGGCTCTATGACGGTTTGGATGTGTTCAGGTCAGGGTGCTCAAAGTGAAGGCATGGGCGCCGACCTTCTGGATATTCCTGAAGTGCGCGAAGTGTTCGAGCGTGCTTCCGAGGTGCTCGAGATTGATCTCGTGCGCCTTGCGAAAGAGGGAAGCGCTGAAGAGGTGAACGATACGTTCAACGCGCAGGCGCTCACCATGGTGCTCACGGTGGCTATCGGCAAAGCGCTCATGGCGCAGGGTAAGAAGCCTGATGCTCTCATCGGCTTCTCGCTCGGCGAAATCAGCGCGCTCGCGCTTGCAGGCATCCTTTCGCTTGATGATGCGTTCAAGCTGCTCAAAGTCCGCGCGAGCGCGATGGCCGAGGCTTGCCAGCAGCGTGAAGGTGCGATGCTCGCACTGCTCGCTGCAAGTCACGAAGATGCTGAAGCGGTGTGCGAGGCATGTGCTGGCGAGGACATCTTGCTGCCGGCGAACTTCAACTGCCCCGGTCAGGTGGTGCTTTCGGGCGACGCGGCAGCGATCGATCGAGCTGAGGCACACTGGAAGGGCATGAAGAAGAAGTGCGCACGCCTGAAAACTGCAGGCGGCTTCCATAGTCCGCTCATGACCTCGGCTTCAGAGACGCTCGCAAGTTATTTTGCGGGCAGCGATGCACCAGTGTTCAACGAAGCGGAGATCACGTTCATCTGCAATACCGATGCTGCACCGTTCGTGGTGGATGAAGCTGCCGAGCGCCTTTCTGCGCAGGTCATCTCTCCGGTGCTCTTCGAGCAGGGCGTGAACTATCTCATCGGCGAGGGCGAGAACGAATTCGTCGAGATCGGCTATGGCGGGGTGCTCTTCACGATGATGAAGCGCATCTCGAAAGAGGTGGACCGCAAGCGCGTAGGAACGCGCGAGCAATTCGATGAGTACGTGAGTGCGCTCTAGGTCTGGAGAAAAGAGAAACGAGCATGAACGATAAAGCAAAAGATACTGAAGAAGTTGCTGTTGCACCACTTCGCCGTGTTGCGATCGTGACCGGCGCAAGCCGCGGCATCGGTGCTGCGATCGCGCAGCGTCTCGCACTCGAGGGCTATTCGGTGGTGCTCAACTATGCTTCGGATGGAAGCACGGAAGCGGCAAATGCGCTGTGCGCGGAGCTATCCGATTTCGCCGCCACGGAAGCTCAAGAGAGCCTTGCGCTCGAGGTCGAACAAGCAGCTGAACCGCAGCGCTTCATCGCCATTCAGGCCGATGTATCGCGCTTCGACGAAGCAAAGCAACTCATCAACGAAGTGAAGCAACAGTTCGGGCGCATCGATGTGCTCGTGAACAACGCGGGCATCACGCGCGATGGGCTGCTCGCGCGCATGAAAGAAGAAGCGTTCGACCGCGTGATCGAGGTGAACCTGAAAGGTGCGTTCAACTGCTTGCGTCATGCAGCTCCGCTCATGATGAAGCAGCGCTACGGACGCATCATCTCGGTCTCGAGTGTGGTGGGAGTCGCCGGTAACGCAGGCCAGGTGAACTATGCCGCCTCGAAAGCGGGCATCATCGGCATGACGAAAGCGGCAGCGAAGGAGCTTGCATCGCGCGGCATCACGGTGAACGCGGTGGCACCCGGTTTCATCGATACGGCTATGACCGATGCGCTTCCCGAGGGCGCTAAAGAAGCGATCCTTGCGCGTATCGCATGCGGAGCTTTCGGCGCACCCGAAGATGTTGCCAATGCGGTCGCGTTCTTCGCGCAGCCTGAAAGCGAATACATAACTGGCCAGGTGCTTTGCATCGATGGTGGCATGTCGCTCTAGGCCGGTCCGCGCGCAAAAGAGATAACCAGGAGATTTGTTATGAACCAAGAAACCATCGTGAATGAACAGGGCTTGAAGATGGAACCGGTCCATCGCGTCGTCATCACGGGCATGGGCGCTCTTTCGCCTGCGGGCAGGGGAGTCGAGGTCATGTGGGATACCCTCATGCAGGGCAGATCGTGCATTCGCGCGCTCGAACCTGAAGAGCAGGGGCGTTTCGGCATGACTGCGGTCGCGCGCATTCCCGATTACGACCCGCTCGAGATGGGATTCACGAAGAAGGAATCGCGGCGTTTCGCGAAGTTCGTGCAGTATGGCATCATCGCCGCCGACGAGGCGATGGCTCAAGCGAACTTCGACCTCGAAGCGGAGGATCTTAGCCGCTTCGCTTGCGTGTTCGGTACGGGCATTGGCGGCATGGAGATCTTCGAGCGTGAATCGGTCGTGCTGAACACTAAAGGTGCCAAGCGCGTGAGCCCGCTGTTCATCCCGACCATGATCCCGAACATGATCGCGGGAAACCTCTCCATTCGCTATGGACTCAAGGGTGATTGCTTCACCATCGTAACGGCGTGCGCAACAGGCAGCCATTGCATTGGCGAAGCGTATCGCTTGATCCGCCATGGCTATGCAGATGCGGCGCTTGCGGGTGGTTCTGAAGAGGGCGTGACCCCGGTCTCGCTTTCGGGCTTCGGCAACTTGGGTGCCATCACGAAGGAAGCCGACATCACGTGCGCTTCGCGGCCGTTCGACGTGAACCGTTCGGGTTTCGTGGCGGGCGAGGGCGCTGGTGCGCTCGTGCTCGAGTCGCTCGAGCATGCCAAAGCACGCGGGGCGCATATCATCGCCGAGATCACCGGCTTCGGTTCAACGGGCGATGCTTATCACATGACCGCGCCCGAGCCGAGCGGCGAAGGAGCGGTACGTGCGATGCGCCAGGCGCTTGCTGAAGGTGGCTTCACGCCGGATGATCTGGGACACCTCAATGCGCATGGTACGTCAACACCGGCGAACGACAAGATGGAATCTGCCGCGCTCCATGGACTTGCAGGCGATCGTGCATGCGAGATCCCGGTCACTTCCGTGAAGGGTGCGATGGGTCATACGCTCGGTGCGGCTGGCGCACTCGAAGCTATCGTCACCGCGCTTTCGGTGGTGAATTCGGTGGTGCCGCCCACGGTCGGCTTTGCCGAGGCGGATCCCGAATGCGCTGTGCGCGTATCGGCTGAGCCTGTGCGCGACTATCCGCAGAAGGTGGCGCTCTCAAATTCGCTCGGCTTTGGCGGACACAATGCTTCAGTTGCGATCTCGCCTTATGTCGAATAAGGAGGAGACTATGAAAGCACTCCCAACGTTCCCGTGCGGTAAAGAGGGCATCGAGGCGCTTCTGCCGCACCGCGATCCGTTTTTGTGGGTCTCGCGCATCCTCGAATGCGAGCCTGGTGTCTCAGTCGTAGCCGAGCTCGATGTCGATCCTGACTTGCCGCTCTTCCAAGGGCATTTCCCAGGCTACCCAGTGCTTCCTGGCGTCATCATCATGGAGGCGCTCGCGCAAGCTGCCTCATGCTGCTTGCTCGCGCAGGAAGACAAGGCCGGCTCGCTCGGGTTCTTCGCAGGCATCGACAAAGCGAAATTCCGCGAGCAGGTACGTCCCGGCGATACGATCCGCCTCGAGGCCGTCATCACGCGCAATTCGAGCCGCATGTGCGTCGCGGAGGTCAAGGCCTACAAAGGCGATAAGCTTTGCGCGCAGGCGATCCAAAAGTACGTATTGGCAAAGAACGAGATGCAGTGATCTTTTCGCTAGATCCAGCTGCAGACGCAGATACCGAAGAGAAGGTCTAGATGTTCACGCGAAAGAAATATATCCTCATCGAACCAAACGATTCCGCTGATGGAAATTCGGGATCAGTGATGCGTGCGCTTGATGCCAAGCCAACCTCGAACCCGGCGAGACCGGCCGATCTGCCGCCAACGGGTTCGGTCATCGATCCCACGCTCGTTGCCTATCAGCTCGAAACGTTGCTCTCGTATTCGGTTCAGGCAGAAGATGAAACGGCAGCTCCTGCGCTGTTGCTCGCAGGATATGGTTCAGCGCTCAAGGAGGCTGTGCGCGCCTTCAAGCAGGCGGGAGCGCCGAGCGTGTTCGTAACTGGCACGAAAGATAAGGAGCGCGGCTTCTCTTTTTCAGGGTTTGCGCAGGTCGTAAGCTTGGGAGCAGCGTTCGATAAGCGTTTGTTCGCGAATGAGTACGCACTCATCGAGGCAGCAGAAGCGTGCGGTGCGCGCTATCTCTTATTGTGTGATGGATCTTGTGCGAGCGATCTTCTGTGCCGTGTTGCCGCTGAAAAGGGCATGCGCGTATTGAGCCCGATGGAGGGCGACAAGACCTTCACCACCTGGGTGGTCAACGAATGTGCGCTGGATGCGAGCGAGGTCGCATGCGAGCCGGTCACGTGGAAGAAGTGCCCGAAATGCAAGCTCAACCATGAGGCGAGCGAGGTGCTCGCGACAGGCGGTGTCTGCCCGACTTGTGGCGAGCTCTACCGTCTCACTTCAGAAGAGCGCATCGACTATCTCTTCGATGCCGACACCTTCGAAGAATGGGAGACGGGCTTGCCTGAGACCGACCCTCTTGGTTTTCCCGATTACGACAGCCTCCTTTCTGGTATGCGCAAGAAGAGCGATCGCGAAGAAGCCGTGCGCTGCGGCAAGGCGAAGATCGCGAACATCGAAGTGGCGCTCTGTGTCATGGAGACCACCTTCATGATGGGTTCGATGGGCTCGGTCGTGGGCGAGAAGATCACCCGTACGATCGAACGCGCGACCGCGCTGGGGTTGCCGCTGCTCATCTTCACGGCTTCAGGCGGCGCGCGCATGCAAGAGGGCCTGGTTTCGCTCATGCAGATGGCGAAGACCTCTGCCGCTATCGAACGCCACGGGCGTGCGGGCTTGCCATATTTCTCTATCATCACCGATCCCACTACGGGCGGCGTGACCGCATCGTTCGCTACCGAAGGCGATCTGGTCATCTCTGAACCGCATGCGCTCATCGGCTTCGCGGGGCGTCGTGTGATCGAAGATACGATCCGCCAGACGCTTCCCGAAGGGTTCCAGACCGCAGAATTCGCGCTCGAGCATGGGCTGATCGATGCGATCGTGGAGCGCAGTGAGCTGCGCAGTTTCCTTGCGCATGCGCTTGCGATCCATATGGCCTCGATCGAAGAGCGTCGCAATCGCCTCGCCTATCAAAGTGAAGTGCTCGAAGAGCCGAATGCGCTCACTGAACAGGCACGCTTGCTTGAGAACCTTCAGTCTCCTGGAGCGATCAGGCGCATCACGGGCAGTGTTGAGGGCGACGTGGTGGACATGAAGCTCTACAACTATCGCATGATCGAGCTTGCGCTCGAGAATCCCGATGCATCCGTCGCTCATCAGGCTTCGCACACGATGCAAAATCCAGCAAGATCGACGCTTTTCTTCAGCGGACAGAAGGCAGCGCAAGGCTCCAAGCCTGGGGTGCTCTCCGGGATGAAGAATATCTTCAGCAAGGCAACACAAGTGTTTACGGGCAAGCAGTCCAAGCATCTTTTCGAGTCTGAAGGTTCGGCGATCCGTCGTGAGCTTTCCAAGCGTAGTGTTGCTGATGCTCCAGGGGTCATGCCGCTTGAGGTCGCACGGACGAAGGGTGCGAAGGATGGCGAGCAAGGTGAGAACGCTGCATGGGAGAGCGTGCTGCTCGCGCGCAATGTGCATCGCCCTACAGCCAAGTACTATATCGATTCGATCGTTGATGGGTTCATCGAGCTTCACGGCGATCGTGCCTTCGGCGACGATGGGGCGATCCTTGCCGGCATCGGTTGGATCCAAGGCTATCCGGTCACGGTCATCGCTGAAGAGAAAGGCGAAGACTTGAACCAGCGCATCGCGCGCAACTTCGGCTGCCCGCAGCCTGAGGGGTATCGCAAGAGCTTGCGCTTGATGAAGCAGGCGGAGAAGTTCGGGCGCCCGATCGTATGTCTGGTTGATACGCAGGGCGCCTATTGCGGCATGGAGGCAGAGGAGCGCGGTCAGGGCAACGCGATCGCGGAGAATCTTGTTGCGCTCGCAGGCATTGAAGTGCCAGTCATCAGCGTGGTGCTGGGCGAAGGCGGATCGGGCGGCGCTCTCGCGCTTGCAGTGGGCAATCGTGTGGCCATGCAGAAGCACGCGGTCTACTCAGTGCTTTCGCCGGAAGGGTTCGCTTCGATTCTCTGGAAGGATCGTTCGCGCGCCGCGGAGGCTGCTGCGGTCATGAAGATGAGCGCTGATGAGGCTTGTGAGATGGGCATCATCGAAGAGGTGCTCTCGGAAGGTCCTGAACCAGCGCATGAAAACCCTGAAGAGGCTGCTGCGAACGTGCGCGATTTCATCGTGCGCGGTCTGCGCGAGTTAGGACCGATGAGCGCCGAAGAGCTGCGCAATCAGCGCTACGCCCGCTTCCGCAAATTCTAATGCAACAAACTACCCGGTAGTTTGTCACCTTTATAACAGTACGCTACAAGCTGCCTTTTCTGCGGTAGTCTTAGATGGGGGTATTCGCAGGTAAGGGGCATCATGGCCGAACAAACGCTCTTAGAATCAGGAAGACGCATCAACTTCCTCAAGAAGTTGCAGTCGATCTGTGGCGTTTTGCCGCTCGGTATCTTCTTCTGCTTCCATATGGTCGCGAACTATACGTTCACCTGGTCGATTCCTGCGTATGACGCCTTCAGTCATTTCCTCGAGACCATGCCCTATAAGGATTTCCTCGAGATCACGGTCATCTTCGCACCACTTGTCGTGCACGCTCTTATCGGCATCTATATCGTTGCGACGGGAAGCTGCAATGTGGGCCCTTATCGCTATATGCGCAACTGGCGCTATCTTTTCCAGCGCATCACCGGCGTGATCGCGTTCGCATTCCTCTTGTGGCACGTGATCGGGCTGAAATGGGGCGTCAGTCTGCTTCCCGATGGCGGCTCCACCTTCGAACTGGTTCGCAGCGTGGTGGCAGATCCGTGGGCGCTCGCTGCGTTCGTGATCGGCGTGTATAGCTGCCTCTATCATTTCGTCAATGGGCTTTGGACCTTCTGCATCACGTGGGGCATTACGATCACGCCGCGTTCGCAGCAGATCACTTCGTGGGTCTGCTTCGCCCTCTTCGTGGTGGGAGCGGTCTTCGTGGCTCAGATGATCGTTTGCTTGATCTAAGGTTGAAGAAGGAACGGGATCATGACCGATTCGAACACAGAACATGAGAACAACGCGCCAGCAATGCCTGCGAACAGCGCTCGTGCGCGTTGCGTAGGGGGTACAGGTCGTGCTGTCGTAGTGGGCGGTGGTCTTGCAGGGCTTATGGCCACGCTCAAGCTCACGGAAGCGGGCATTCCGGTCGATCTGTTCTCGGTGGTGCCCGCGAAGCGCTCGCATTCAGTTTGCGCGCAAGGCGGCATCAATGCGGTGCTCGACACCAAGGGCGAAGGCGACACGGTCTGGGAGCACATCGACGATACCATCTATGGTGGCGATTTCCTGGCGAATCAGACCATGGTGGCGCGCATGTGCGAGGCTGCTCCCGCTATCGTGAACCTTTTCGATCGCATGGGGGTCATGTTCAACCGCACTCCTGAAGGCCTTCTTGACTTGCGTCGATTCGGTGGCACGCAAAAACGCCGTACCGCATTCGCAGGTGCGACCACCGGTCAGCAGTTGCTCTATGCGCTCGATGAACAGGTGCGCGCGCAAGAGGTGGCGGGCATGGTGCGCCGCTATGAATTCTGGACGTTCGTTTCTGCCATCATCGATGAAGGCGTATGCAAGGGCATCGTTGCGCAAGACCTCGCTTCCATGGAGATCCGCTCCTTTCCTGCAGATGCGGTGGTGGTGGCAACGGGCGGGTGCGGCGCCATCTTCGGCAAGTCGACGAACTCGACCATCAACACGGGCTACGTGGCTGCGAAGCTCTACACGCAAGGGGCGCTCTACGCTAACGGCGAATTCATCCAGATCCATCCCACGGCCATTCCCGGAGCCGACAAGAATCGCTTGATGAGCGAATCGGCGCGCGGCGAAGGCGGGCGCGTCTGGACCTATAAGGATGGCAAACCGTGGTATTTCCTCGAAGAGAAGTATCCCGCGTATGGCAATCTGGTTCCGCGCGATATCGCAACGCGCGAGATCTACGATGTGATCTACAACCAGCATCTAGGGGTGAACGGTGAAAACGTCGTCTACCTGGATGTTTCCCATATCGATCCAGCGGTGCTCGATAACAAGCTCGGCGGCATCCTCGAGATCTACGAGAAGTTCGTGGGCGATGATCCGCGCAAGGTTCCGATGCGCATCGCGCCGAGCGTCCACTATTCCATGGGTGGGCTGTGGGTGGATGTCGATCAGTCGACGAACATCCCGGGGCTGTTCGCGGCGGGGGAGTGCGACTATTCGCAGCATGGCGCCAATCGTTTGGGTGCAAACTCGCTGCTCTCAGCAGTGTATGCAGGTATGGCGGCGGGTCCGACGGCGGCTGCGTGGGTTCGCGGGTCAGATACCAAAGCCAAGGCAGACCTCTACGATCAGGCGGTCCAAGCAGAGCAGGCTGCGTATGAGGCCATCCGTGCAATGGATGGCCCGGTGAATCCTTATGAACTCTATCAGCAGATGGCGGAAGTGATGACGCGGAATGTGACCGTGGTGCGCTACAACGATAAGCTTGCTGAAACGCTTGAAGTGCTCGACCGTCTTGCGCAGGAGTATGAACGCATCGGGGTCGAAGATAAGTCCACGTGGAATAACACCACCGCTGTGTTCGTGCGCGAGCTCAAGTCCATGATCGATCTAGCGAAGGTGATCACGGCCGGCGCACTCGCGCGTGATGAGAGCCGTGGGTCACATTACAAGCCAGAATTCCCTGAGCGCGATGATGAAGCATGGCTGAAGACCACGCTCGCAGCCTACGATCCTGCTCTTGATGGGCCACGACTCAGCTACGAAGAGGTCGATCTTTCCTTGATCGAACCGCGTAAGCGCGACTATACGACGGTGCATGAGGTGGGCAAACGCCGCGCATCGAAGGAGGCATAAAGCCATGGAAGCGAATGATCCCGTGAAGCCAGAATCAACGAAGACCATCAAGCTCCACATCAAGCGTCAGGATAGCCCCGAGGCACAAAGCCGCTATGAAGATTTCGAGATCGAATGGCATCCGAACATGAATGTGGTCTCGGCGCTCATGGCTATTCGTGCGCATCCGGTGCTTGCTGATGGCACGCCTACTACGCCGGTGGTGTGGGAGAGCGTGTGCCTCGAAGAAGTGTGCGGAGCTTGCACGATGTTGATCAATGGCGTTGCGCGGCAAGCATGTTCGACGCTCATCGATTCGCTCGAGCAGCCCATCACGCTCGCGCCGCTCACGAAGTTCCCGCTCGTGCGCGACCTGAAGGTCGATCGCCAGAAGCTCTTCGAGCATCTCAAGCGCGTGCATGCTTGGATCGATATCGATGGCGTGTTCGATCTCGGTCCTGGCCCCCGCATGTCGCAAAGAACGCGCGACTGGGCCTACGAGCTTTCCAAATGCATGACCTGCGGCTGTTGCTTCGAGGCGTGTCCCAACACGAAGCTCGCCGATACGCCCCACAACTTCATGGGGCCTGCACCGCTTTCGCAGGTGCGCCTGTTCAATGCGCACCCTACGGGAGCCATGCATGCCGATGTTCGCCTGAATGCCATCATGGATGATGACGGCGTTTCGGGCTGCGGCAATGCGCAGAATTGTGTGCGCGTGTGTCCAAAAGCGATCCCGCTCACCACTTCCATCGCGGATATGAATCGCCAGACGCTCAAACAATCGCTCAAGAACACCTTCGGATCATTCGGCAGGAAATAGCCTTCCCAACGGCACTCGCTTCGATCGGCCGATTTTGTGAGAGCTCTCCTTAAGAGGGGCGTGCCGGATGCTGCGCGAGAGTCTTTACAAAAGCTTTTCTTTTAGCTGACGAATCCTTGATTTGTCTTCTTCATTATGGTTGCTAACACGAATT
Source organism: uncultured Eggerthella sp. (assembly GCA_902464295.1). Lineage (GTDB taxonomy): Bacteria > Actinomycetota > Coriobacteriia > Coriobacteriales > Eggerthellaceae > Anaerotardibacter. The sequence continues at coordinate 23,822 of CABQIW010000019.1, read as the reverse complement.
TGAAGAAAGAAATGAAAGGACGAAACGTCAATGAAAGAACAACGAATGGCTTGCAGTCTTGTAGGGAAGGGCTCGCTTGCAACCAAGCTCATGCTCACGCTCGTAGCAGCATGCATGGCAATCAGCCTCGGTTGGTTGGCAGGCTGCTCGTCAGGAGAAAAGCAGCAAGAAGAATCAGGCCAGAGCACAGAGGATATCTCGGTATACTCGCGTGAGGATGGTAGCGGTACGCGCGGTGCCTTTATCGAGCTGTTCGGGCTGGAGGAAACAGACGATCAGGGCAACAAGGTCGACACCACGACCGATGCAGCTGCGATCACCAATTCTACTTCGGTCATGATGACCTCCGTGAAGGGCGATCCTGGAGCGATCGGCTATATCTCGCTCGGTTCGCTTGACGATAGCGTGAAATCGCTCAAGATCGATGGCGTCGAAGCAACAGCGGATAACGTGAAGGACGGTTCGTACAAGATCGCACGTCCGTTCAACATCGTTACCACCGATGAGCTTACGCCTGCTGCGCAAGATTTCATCACCTTCATCATGTCGAAGGAAGGTCAGACGATCGTTGAGGACAACGGCTATATTGCCGTGAGCGAAGATGCAACAAGCTACACGCCTGCAGGCACGAACGAGAAGATCGTCGTTGCTGGGTCTTCTTCGGTAACGCCGGTCATGGAGAAGCTCGCTGAAGCGTATGAGCAGGCAAATCCTGAGGCTACCATCGAAGTTCAACAGTCTGACTCGACCACCGGTGTGATCATGGCAATCGAGGGCACGTGCGACATCGGCATGGCATCGCGCGAGCTCAAGGATTCCGAGACGGGCAAGGGTGCTCAGTCTCAAGCGATTGCTCGCGATGGCATCGCGGTGATCGTTCCGGTCGAGTCCGTGATCGAAGGCCTCACGAGCGATCAGGTCAAGCAGATCTTCTCTGGCAAGATCACCAGCTGGGGCGACGTGAAATAAATGAACAGGACTTTTCTGAAAGAAGGGGCTGCGCGTGTGGTTTTCGCACTCGCAGCCGCCTTGTCCATCTTGGCGGTGGGGCTGATCTGCGTTTTCTTGTTCGCGAATGGCGTGCCTGCCATGGTCGAGATCGGCATTCCTGATTTCCTTTTGGGCACCACGTGGCGTCCCGCAAATGATATCTATGGGATCTTCCCCATGATCATCGGGAGCATCTATGTAACGGCGGGTGCGCTCATCTTCGGTGTTCCTGCGGGCCTTCTGACCGCGATCTTCCTCTCGCGGTTCGCTTCGGCGAAGGTCGCTGCGTTCTTGAAGCCGGGCGTTGAGCTTCTGGCGGGAATCCCTTCGGTGGTCTATGGCTTTTTCGGACTGATGATCATCGTGCCCTTTATTCGCCTGAATGCACCGGGCAATGGGCTTTCGCTTTTGGCTGCATCGATCTTGCTCGGCATCATGATCTTGCCCACGGTCATCACGGTGGCGAAGAACGCGCTCGATGCGGTTCCCCAGTCCTACTACGAAGGCGCGCTTGCGTTGGGCGCGACCCATGAGCGCAGTGTGCTTCGTGTGCTCGTTCCGGCAGCTATCTCGGGCATCATGGCCGGTGTGGTGCTCGGGATCGGTCGCGCGATCGGCGAGACCATGGCGGTAGTGATGGTGGCGGGCAATCAGCCGATCATCCCTGCATCGGTCTTCGATGGCGTGCGTACCATGACCGCGAACATCGTGCTCGAGATGGGCTATGCAGCTGACCTTCACCGTGGTGCCTTGATCGCGACCGGCGTGGTGCTGTTCGTTTTCATCTTGCTGATCAGTACGCTGTTCAACGCGATGAAGAAGAGGGGTGAGCGCTCATGAAGGCTCTTGCATCAAGTGGTCTCGCGCACAAAACGGGGCCAATCTCCTCTTCTCGAGCGCATGCTTCAAGCCAGATCGCGCGCGGCGTGATCTATGTCGGTGCGCTCTTCACGACGCTCGTGCTCCTGGGTATCGTGGGATTCATCTTGGTGAATGGCATTCCGCATCTAACGCCAGCGCTTTTCGAATGGAGCTACACCTCTGAAAATGTCTCGTTGATGCCGGCGCTCATAAGTACGCTCTATATGGCGTTGCTTGCGCTTTTGATCGCAGTGCCCATTGGGGTCTCTTCGGCGATCTATCTAGTGGAATATGCGAAACCGGGAAGTCGGTTCGTGCGCGTAGTGCGCGTTACTACCGAAACGCTGCAAGGCATTCCCTCCATCATCTACGGATTGTTCGGCATGCTGTTCTTCACCACGGTGCTTGGTTGGGGGCTTTCTTTGCTCTCGGGTGCGTGCACGCTCGCCATCATGGTCCTGCCAGTGGTCATGCGTACCGCCGAAGAAGCGCTGATCGCGGTGCCTGCTTCCTATCGCGCGGGTGGGTTCGCGCTGGGCGCGGGGTATCTCCGCACGATCTTTCGGTGCGTGCTGCCGAGCGCTCTGCCGGGAATCGTGGGCGGCGTTCTGCTGGCGCTTGGGCGCTGCGTTGGTGAGGTAGCGGCCTTACTCTTCACGGCGGGGACCATCGCACAGATTCCCGATTTCGGTGGTCAGGGCATCTTCGCGCTCTTCGATTCCTGTCGAACGCTGGCGGTCCACATGTATGTGCTCGCCTCCGAAGGGCTGCATATCGATGAGACCTACGCCACTGCTGTTGTGCTGTTGGTGCTGGTTACGCTCTTGAACGTGATCGCCAATGTGGCCGAGAAGCGCTTGCGCGTGAAGTGATAGCTAAAGGGCGAAACGGACGTTTTCACTGTCGCTGTTTCGCCGGATCGTATGAAAGAGAGAAACGTATGAACCTATCGATCGATCGACCATCCTCTGAACAGCGTTCGGAGTTTGCTTGTGAAGAGGCCTTCCAGCAGCCGCTGAGTGATCGTGAGCGAGCGCCTGAACGATATGAGGTAGATGAGCAGGTCAAGATGGAAGTTCGTGATCTGGATCTTCATTATGGCGATTTCCATGCGCTCAAGAATGTCTCGCTCAGCTTTCCAAAGAACCAGGTGACCGCGCTCATCGGTCCCTCGGGTTGCGGCAAGTCGACGCTCCTGAAGACGCTCAATCGTATGAACGATCTTGTTGAAGGGTGCCGCATCGATGGATTGGTGGCGCTTGACGAGCAAGATGCCTATCGGGATATCGCAGTAACGGACCTGAGGCGCCGAGTAGGCATGGTCTTCCAACAGCCGAATCCTTTTCCCATGAGCATCTATGACAATATCGCGTTCGGACCGCGCACGCATGGCATCAAGCGGCGCGATGAACTGGACGAGATCGTCGAGCAGTCGTTGCGCGATGCGGCGCTCTGGGAAGAGGTGAAGGATCGCCTCAAGAAGAGTGCGCTTGGTCTTTCGGGAGGTCAACAACAGCGTTTGTGCATCGCTCGCGCGCTTGCGGTACGTCCCGAGGTGCTCTTGATGGATGAGTCCACCAGTGCGCTCGACCCTATTTCCACCGCGAAGATCGAAGAGCTGGTCGACACCTTGAAGGAGCGCTACACCGTGGTGATGGTGACGCACAACATGCTGCAAGCATTGCGTGTTTCGGATAAGACGGCGTTCTTCTTGTTGGGTGAGATGGTTGAAGCGGGGGATACCCAGATGATCTTCACCGAACCGCACGATCAGCGTACCGCTGATTATGTGGCGGGACGCTTTGGCTAACGTGAGATCATGCTTGTATGATGCGACCCGCGCAAGCAGTTGTTCGTTTTAGTAAAGAGGCTCACCACCGGAAAGCTTTACAAAAACTTGACACGCCTCTTGGGTGCGCACTCACGCTCCGATGCTAGAATCAAGGGCATGATCTACTACGTTGAAGATGATGCCAATATTCGTGATCTGGCCGTCTATACGCTTTCGCAAGCGGGCTTCGAAACACGCGGCTTTCCTGATGCGGAACCCTTTTTCGCTGCCTGCGAACAGCAACTCCCCGATGTGATCCTGCTCGATATCATGCTGCCGGGCATAGACGGGCTCGAGATACTGCGTCGTTTGCGCAGCCATGAGGCAACCCAGCATCTTCCCATCATGATGCTCACTGCAAAAGGGTCCGAGATCGATAAGGTGCAAGGACTCGAGTTAGGTGCCGATGATTACTTGGCAAAGCCGTTCGGCATGATGGAGCTGGTAGCTCGTGTTCGCGCTCTTTATCGTCGCGCGCAGGCGCCAACGGTGACAACGAAGACCCCGAACGAGCTTCATTGCAACGGCATCGACCTTGATATGGATGCGCATACGTGCACGGTGCAAGGGGAACCCGTGAAGCTCACCGTAAAGGAATTCGATCTTCTTCGGATGCTGATCGCGCATGTGGGGCATGCCTTGAGCCGAGCGCAGCTCTTCGAGACGGTATGGGGCGAATCCTTCGTAGGGCATTCCCGAACGGTCGATGTGCATGTTCAGACCTTGCGTCAAAAACTCGACCGAGCATGTTCGGGCGTTGGTAAGAACATCGAGACCGTGCATGGCATCGGCTATCGTATGCGCGCATGACGCATCGAGCGAGATGTTGTGCGGGAACGATCGCGCGAAGGAGACTCCGTGCATGGCATCAGGCAGGGTGAAGGGGTCAAGAGCGTGATTGCTGTTCAGAACACGCATAAGAAAAGGCTTTCGACCACGATCTTCGTGACCGTGCTTTCTTTCTCTATCTTGGTAGTGGCCGTGGTTGCACTTGCGATGGGCGTGCTCTTCCACGCTTCTTATGAGAAGGACGCGGAAGACAAGATCCTCGGTGCTGCGCGCGAAACTGCGAGCCAGCTTGATAGCATGAGCACTCTTGAGCAGGTAGCCGTCTTGCGCGATCAACTAGGCGAGACCGTCCGTTACACGCTCATCTCGCCATCGGGCGATGTCCTCTACGATAGCACTGCGCCTGATCAAAACAGCGCATCTTCGATCGGGAACCACGCCGATCGTCCTGAGGTGCAGAGCGCTTTTGTAACTGGCGCAGGCATGGTCACGCGCTATTCCGAAACACTCAAGAACGATACGATCTATGCGGCGGTGCGCCTTGATTCAGGCGATGTTTTGCGCTTGAGCGAGACGCGAGAATCGCTATTCTCATTCATGCATTCTCTGATCATTCCGCTCGTGATCATCTTGATCGTGGTCGTTATCATGGTGGTGTTCTTCTCACGGTTGTTGACGCGCCGCATCATGGCACCTCTCAACGGGTTCGATGCCGATGAGGGATTGGGGCATACGAGCTATCTTGAGATGGATCCTCTGCTCGGTCGCATCGAGCAACAGCAACAACAACTTCGCGAACAAAATCGAGAATTGATGCGCGCAGAGGATATGCGCCGTGCGTTTTCGGCAAATGTTTCGCATGAGATGAAGACTCCTTTGCAAGTGATAGCGGGGTATTCCGAACTTCTTTCGACGGGAATGGTGCCCGCTGAGGACACGGTCAAATTCGCAGGCATCATCCATGAGGAGTCGCAGCATATGTACGCTCTGATCGACGATGTGCTTGCCTTGTCGCGATTGGACGAGCCCGTTTCTCCTGATGGGCTTTCAGACTGCATCGATCTGCATGCTCTGGCTGAAAGCGTGGCTGAGCGCCTGCGTCCGCTCGCTGAGAAGCATGAGGTTTCATTGCGCGTGGAGGGGCAGGACGGGCAGCGCGTTCTCATCGATGGCAACGAGCCATTGATGGAGCAGGTCATGACCAATCTGGTGAGCAATGCCATTCGCTACAACAGGCCTGGTGGCGAAGTGGTGGTCGCGGTCGATACCGAAAGTGCGCCCGCTGTTCTTGGGCGTTGCGATAAGGAGGCAGGTGCAGACGAGATGCGTTTCGGTCCGCGTTCGCATGTTGCCCGCCCGATCGACTTCGTGCAGGCAGTCGTGCGGGTCATGGATACGGGCGTTGGCATTTCACCTGATGAACAGCAGAAGATCTTCGAGCGTTTCTACCGAGTTGATAAGAGCCGCTCCAAAGAAACGGGCGGTACCGGTTTGGGGCTTGCGATCGTGAAGCATGCGGTCGAGCATCACAATGGCAGCATCGAGGTTGAGAGCGAGCTGGGAAAAGGGTCGGTCTTTTCTGTTCGATTCCCTCTGAAACGCTAAGCCTGAGAAAAAGAAAAGGTCAGCACCAAAAACTGATGCTGACCTGGTATACATGGTGGACGCTACTGGGTTTGAACCAGCGACCCCCGCCGTGTGAAGGCGATGCTCTCCCGCTGAGCTAAGCGTCCGTGTGAGTTCTTATTCTAGCATGCTAACAGGATTCTTCAAGAAATTTCGGTGGAAGCTTGTGCGTAGGATCGAGCGCGTCGATCGCAGCGCTAATGGGCTGCAGGCTGGGTGCAACGAATATCTTCGACGTGGAAAGCCCCAGCAAGCGTCCCTTCTCGTCGGTCATCTCGGCTTCGCAGATGCAGATCGAACCCCCGCGTTTCACCACGCGTCCTTCGCAGTGAACATGGGTGCCTTCCTGCACAGCGCGCGTGAGGTTCGCATTCTGGTCAAGCGTGATGAATCCAGCGTCTTCGGGCATTTCGGCATAGAGCGCCCAATAGGCTGCGGTGTCCATGATGGACTCGTAGACACCGCCATGCATGCCACCGAAGCAGTTCATGTGCTTGCGTTCGATGTCGGCTTCAACGATGCAACGCCCTTTCTCAAGGGAGAGGATGTCGATATTCAAGAGTCGGAAATAAGGACCTTGATTGATGAGCTTGAGCACTTCTTCAATGTGTTCAGGATTGAGTTTCATGAATACCTCTTCTGCAAAAGATCGCATCTCTGGGCATCATTATAAAGGAGCTGCATGGTTCTGCGCTGCTCACGAACGATGAAGATTCCTTTGGTCGATGGCGTGATCGCGCTCGTTACAACAAAGGAAGTGTTCATCTTGTTAACGGTTTTTGAACTATTGGGTGATTTAGGGGCATCGTGATCGAATCTTTGCGCTGGCTGGACTATCCTAGTAACGTAAAAACCCAGATGAACAAAAATAGAAAGTAAAAGAGCTCGTAGGCGATGCTCGCGAAAAACCATGACGAACGATCACAACAAGTTTAACGTGAATATCAACGATGTTGCGCTCATCTTCGAGGGCGGCGGCATGCGCGCGAGCTATACTGCTGGCGCGGTGGTCACGCTGCTCGAAAACGATCTCAACTTCGGTGATGTCTATGGCATTTCAGCGGGTTCGAGCCATACCGTCAATTACGTCTCGCGCGATACGGTACGCACAAAGATGTCCTTCGTCGATCTGGTGGACGACCCTGAATTCGGAGGCTTGAAAACGTTCGTTCAGGGCAAAGGTTTCTTCAATGCGCATCATCTTTACGAAGGAGTTGCAGAAGACCCTGACAAATACGATTCGCGTTTCCGCTTCGATTGGGATACCTTTTGTGCGAACCCTGCGAACGTTCACATTGAAGCGCTCGAGCGTGATACTGGCGAGACGGTCCTTTGGACCAAGAGTGACATGCAAAGTGCACATGAGATGATGCTGCGCGTTCGTGCAAGCTCTACCATGCCTATCTTCATGCCGCCTACGGTGGTCGAAGGGCATACCTATATGGATGGCGGTATCGGGTCGAGCTGGGGCATTCCGCTCGAAGCGGCGAAGCGCGATGGGTATGAACGCTTCTTCATCGTGCGAACGCAGGAGAAGGGGTATCGTAAATCTCCTATTGGGGGAGCGGGGCAGTTGCTGTTCAGAAGTGCATTCCGTAAGTACCCAGCTGTTTGGCAGAAGACGATCGAGCGTCCGCAGCGCTACAACGAACTTTGCGAAGAGATCGAGGAGCTCGAGCGCTCTGGCGCAGCGTATGTTTTCTATCCCGATCAGATGACGCTCAGCAACCGCACGACCGATCTCGATCAGCTGCAAGCCGCTTATGATGCAGGTTATGCACAGGCACAGCGCGAACTCGATGCTTGGCAGAAGTGGTTATCATGGCGGCCCTAAGTTCTTTTAAGCTTCATGAAGCCGATGAGTTTCGCTATTTCACGCCAAAGACTTGGTTCTTCTGGCGCGGCGTGATCATCAACTTCTGCGTCTTTTGCCTGGTAGGCCATTGGCTCGAGATTCCCTATTGCATGTTCATGGACTGGGCTTTTCATGTGGTGGCCGACGACTACGATGTGTGGACCGATCCGCTCTGGGTACCCTATTGGGTGTACGGGCTTGGGACCGTCTTCATCACGCTCACGCTACTGCCGCTGAAGATCCATATACTCGAACAGCGAAAGACCATGTGGGGCGCTGTGCTTCAGTTCTTTGTGATCGCAGTGGTCATCTGCGCTCTGCTCGAGCTCGTGATCGGGCTTTTGATCAACCAGCCCGATGCAACAGGACACTATCCCTTCTGGGATAATTCGGCGTTGCCCTTGAATATCTTCGGGCAAGCGTGGCTTGTGAACGATATCATCCTCGGGATCATCGCGGCGCTGTATGTGTTCGTTATCTTTCCCTTCACTCAGCGCGCGCTTTCGTTGCTGAAACCGAGCACGTGCGACCTTATCTTCCTCTTCGTTCTCATCTTCTTCGGAGCGGTGTGCGTCTTCTCTTATGCCGTGCCGCACTTCCCTATGCTCTACGATGCCCTGATGAGCCTCAATTTCCCCTGGCAGTCCTGATCGAGTTGCGCGTTGCGCTGTTGCTCTTGCGTGATCAGTGAGATCGCACGAAAGGCTGCGCTCGTTAGGAGTTATCGTGGCAGGCGAATCGTGAAGGTGGTCAGTCCATTGCTGCTTTCTGCGCCGATGGTTCCGCCGTGCGCTTCAACGATCTCACGCGCGATCGCAAGGCCGAGGCCAGCGTTCGCACTCTGTCCACGCGATCTGTCTTCGCGATAGAAGCGCTCGAAGATGGCCTCAAGATGCGCGGGGGATATCTCGCGTCCTTGGTTGGTGGTCGCGAGTACGATCTCGTTGTCCGTCACGACCGCGCTCAAGACCACTTCGCTCTCAGGGTCCGCATAAGAGATCGCATTCTTCACCACGTTGCCCAGGGCACGTGCCATCTTGGAGGAGTCAATGAATGCCTGCTTATTCTCGGGTGCAATGGTGGTGATCGAGATGTCGCGGTCCTTTGCGGCAATCCCGAATTCATCGGCCACTTGATCGAGGAAGAGCGCGACATCGACATTTTCGCGTTCCAGCAGGATGGCATTCAAGTTGTAGCGGGTGATCTCGAAGAATTCTTCAACGAGCGATTCGAGCCGTTCGGCTTTTGAGAGTGCGATGCCGGCGAATTCGGCGCGCTTCTCACGCGGCAGATCGGGCGATTCGGCGAGCAGGCTCAGATAGCCAACCACGGAGGTGAGGGGTGTGCGGATATCGTGCGCGAGATAGGCGACGAGTTCATTCTTGCGTTGTTCTGCCATCACGGCGGCCTGTTCGTGGTCGCGGATCTTCTTCTGAAGAAGCTCGATCTGTTGCGAAGAGATCATGAGCTCTTCGGGCAGAACGATCCTTCCGCCTTCGATCAGGCGTGGATCGGCAAGCGCATTTGAAAGCTTGTTGAAATAGCGGAGCGATCGGTTGAGCGTGCGAATGATTATCACGATGATGCCGATCGCGTAGATCACGATGGCGACGGGTATCTTAAAAGAGCGCAGGGTGTTGTAGAGGCTTATGTCGCGCATCGCAAGGCGCCCGTCCGCGGCAACCATCAGCTGAACGTTCTCTGGGCCGATCTGAGAGGCGAGATCATCATAGCGCGCCATGAACTTTTCATCGGCGAACCCGAGGGCAGCCCAAGGGTCCCTGGTGACCTCACTGGTGTCTTCATTGTCGTTCGTTTCTACAGTGGAGTTCTTCTCGGCATCCAGCAGGGATTTTTCAGTTGGCAATGAGCTGTATATCCAGGTTGATGTTGCGTCTGCAACACGCTCACCGATGCTGTCGGAGAGGGAGAATTCGAAGAGCACGCAGAGCAGGGAAAAACATGCTGACCAGGCAAGAAGGAGCAGGACCATCCTGCCGAGCAAGCGGCTGCGCAAGATGCGTGTCTGTTCGCCAGTTTGCTTGGTTGCCTGTGCTCTTGCATGCCAAGCCGATCCGCGCTTCGTCTGTTGGTCATCAGAATGGGCAGCAGTTTCGGTGCCTTCTTGAGCCTGCGAATCATACGACATTTTGTTGGGTGGCAGAAATCTCGATCTAATGTTCATCGCTAGTCGCTTTCGCTTACTGCTCGGTGTGGCCCGCGCCTGAATCGTCGTCGATCCTATAGCCTACGCCAAAGACGGTCTCGATGAACGCTTGCGAAGAATCGATCTCGGAGAGCTTCTTCCTTAATCTGCGGATATGCACCATGATCGTGTTGGCATCGCTCAAGCGGTATTGTTCTTGCCAGACCTGTTCGAAGATGTCTTGTGGAGATACGGGACAGCCGGCGTTTCGCACCAGCAGCGTTAGAATGTCGAATTCTTTGGGCGTGAGGTTAAGGTCGAGCGCGTGCAAGGTCGCACTGTGAGCGCGCAGGTCGATGACGATATCGGCTGCTTCGAGCATCGTCTCGTTTGTGGGCAAAGCGGTGTTCCTGCGCAGGCGTGCGCGCACGCGGGCGGTCAGCTCGCGGGGCTTGAAGGGCTTGGTTATGTAATCATCCGCGCCAAGCGCAAAGCCGATCACCGTGTCTGCCTCTTCATCTTTGGCAGAAAGGAAGATGATCGGCACATCCGAGAACTGGCGAATCCTTCGGCATGCTTCGAGGCCGTCCATTTCGGGCATCATGATATCAAGGATGAGCAGGTCGAAATCGCTGTGTTCAACAGCTTCGACCGCTTCGATGCCATTGTGTGCTTCTACGATTTCGAAGCCCTCTGGTTCGAGTATCGCGCGTATGAGTCCCAAGATCGCGGGATCATCGTCGGTTATCAAGAGCCGCGCCATGAAAAGCCTCGTTTCATCATTTCGGATATTCACCATTTTACTGGGCAGAGTGCTCTCTGTCTGTCTTGGAAGTTTCTTCAATGAGAAATGTAAGAGAAAGTTAAGGCATTGCTATGGGAAATGTAAGAGCTACTTCAGCGACGATTCTAGTATGGAAAAGCCAGCGAAAACGAGGTGGGAGATGCAGCAGGGTCGTTCCGGAAGGCAGTCGTTCACGCGCTACCATGCTTCATATGGCAGCACCCCTTCGTCCCGTTATTCGCGCAGTGTGGCGCTCTATCATGCGCGTCCTCAACGAGAGCGCGTTGTGGACAAGCTCCCGCGGCTCGACAGATTCGCAGGCCACAGGGTATTCGCTACGCGACGTTCTGCGGAAGCGCCGCATCGCTCTCCAGTCCGTCTTATGGCGCTTGCTGCCATAGTGGTGCTCGTTATCGCTCTTGTGGTTCTGTTGGGCAACAGCAGTGGCTCGAACGTGAATGCCGATGCTTACGGGAATGGATCGGGTGTTGCCCAGAGCACACCTCGCAGTGAATGGCGAGCAGGCGAAGTTCCTTATCTCTACCAGATCGATCCAGAGTGGGCAGAAGGCTCTTATGCCGGTTCGACCATTGCTGAATCGGGGTGTGGTCCGACTTGCCTCTCGATGGTCTATGTCTATCTTACGGGGCGTACGAATATGGACCCTGCGGATATGGCAGCGTTCAGCGAGTCTCATAATTATGTTGATAGTGGCATGACCAGTTGGGCGTTCATGAATGAAGGAGCACGCGTGTTGGGGCTAAGGTCGCGTGAATTGCCGGCGGACTATCAAAGTGTGCGCAAGGCGCTCGATGCTGGATACCCGGTGATCGCAAGCGTTTCTAAGGGAGATTTCACTACGCAGGGGCATTTCATCGTTTTGGCAGGAACGGATGAAGACGGCAAGGTGATCGTGCATGATCCCAACAGTGTGGAGCGCTCTGCCAAAGTATGGGATCTCGATCGTATCCTGTCTCAAACGCGCAACCTGTGGGCGTTCTCAGTTTGATGTTTTGCGGTTGTCTTGAGAATCGCTGCTTGTGAAAGAAGCAAGAGGTAGAACGCCCGTGAGCAGTATGCCTACGGGCGCTTTTTGAGTGTTGGAAGCAGGGGGGGCTGGAAGTCCTGCGGGTTCTATTCTTTGCTGAAACCTTTGATCAGTAGGGCTACTACGCCACACAGAAGACCGCCGATCGGCCAAGGAAGCCAGAAGAAGGCGATCATACCTGAGCGATAGTTGCTTGGTGCGCCAGATGCCAGCGAACCGAACAGCATGAGCAACGCGATTATGGTCGCAATGATCATGATGGTTCCGCAGATAGCGCCGATGCGCTTATCGGTCTTTTGAGCGCGTACGAGTTCGGGCTTGTCTTCTTCAGGGATAGTTGGTGAGGCTGTGATCTCGGATTTTTCAAGGAATTCTGAGGCTTTTTGGTTATATTGGGCAATATCGGTTCGCCCAAGGGTCATGCCGCCATGGATGATGAAGCACACGCCAAGCGCAATGAGCGACAGCATGATGCTTACCCCGAAGATGTTTTCGGAGCCTTCACCAAAGAGAATGACCGAGCAAACGCCCGCGAAGATGCAAGCGATGCCTCCAACGAGTTGGATGCTGAAAGAGCTGCGCGCGCGGGATTTGTCTTCTTTCGTATAGAAGTCTTCGATGTAGGGGTGTTCGCGCACAAAGTGAGCGTGCGCGAGTCCTGCAGGGATGATGAGCGCAAGACCTGCTATCACGCCTAAGAAGAGGAACAGCATGCCAAGAGTGGTAGCGATGTTCTCAGGGAGCGTGAAGAGAGGATTGATGGCGGGGTCGGTTGCGTTGAAGAAGGGGAGCGAGAGCGCATTTCCGAAGATGATCAAGGCTACGCCGAGCGATATCTTCCAAGCGAAGCGCCGCATGGTGCTGTCGTAGTCGAACACGTCTGCGGGTGGGGTGAGAGGTTTCACCTTCGGGAGCTGAGTTGGCTCGTTTGTCGTAAGATCTCCTTGCACAAGATCATCTAGGGTACAATTGAAAATCTGACACAGCTTAAGAAGCTTATCCATCTCTGGATATGATTTCTCAGATTCCCATTTCGTAACTGCCTGTCTACTAACGCCGAGCAACACGGCTAGTTGCTCTTGCGTCATATTGTTCGCTGCACGCAGGTGTATGAGGTTATCTCGAAAGCTCATAGCTTGCCACCTTCCTTGGTTATATTTTCGTTGTTCTTGTTAAGGCCGGCAATGAAAAGATTATGGGACTATGCGGTGTCACACCACCAACTTCAGGCAGCAATTTATAAGAAATCTTGGCAACCACTGGTTGCGAATCGCAGGTCAGAACATATTCATAATGCATCTGTAGAGCTGATCCAGATCGCTTGGTAGGCTATTTCCAAGATTGCGAGTAAATGTCTTTGCTAAGGGTCTCCTTACCGCTTGCGCGAATTATCGAAACACTTTTTAGATTTTCGTAACACTAGGTGTAGAATCATCTCGTTTGGTGTTACAAGATTGATATTCGTATCATTCAAGCGGGATAGTAAGGGCATACGGCATGATTAAGGATGATTTTGTAGTTGAATATTGGAATGAACGTTCAACTTCGTATTCTGCAACCGTCTGTGAAGAGTTGAACAATGAAGATTATCAAGCATGGTTCGCAGTGCTGGAAAATCATCTTTCTTGCTTTTCGCAATCGGATAAAAGAGCGCTTGACCTGGGATGCGGCCCGGGGTTTTTCAGCATTATCCTTGCTCGTCTAGGTTTTGCGGTTGATGCGGTCGATATGAGCACGCAGATGCTCGTGCGAGCTGCTACGAACGTCACTAACGCTGGAGTAGCTGATCAGATCTTGTTCCATGAAGAAGATGCTGCGCACTTGCCTTTTCCTGATAATAGCTTCGATGCGATCGTTATGCGAAATGTTACTTGGCTCATGCGTGATCCTGCTGCCGCTTATGCAGAATGGCATCGCGTGCTTGCTCCAGGAGGAAAGCTCCTGATCTTCGATGCGAATTGGTATCGCTATCTTGATGACGAAACGATCGACCAAAAGCGCCTTGCCGATCAACAGGACAGAAGTGTTCTGACTTGGACGGAAGAATCGCTCGCAACGTTCGAACAAGAGAAACGGTGCGAACAGATCGCTGCTTCGTTGCCCTTCACTTATATCGATCGCCCAGCATGGGATCTTCGTACGCTCGATCAGCTTGGCTTCGATTCGGCATTCACTGATGAGAACGTATGGCGCACGGTTTGGCCCGAAGGGGATAAGAAGTTCTATGCCTCTAGTCCGATGTTCATGGTACATGCGATCAAATAGCCTGTTGATCTGGTGCATCAGTAGGACGGCTTGAGCAGTGAAAAGAGCGATCTCGAAAACGCGCATTGCGAAGAGCATCATCGGCGCGATAATCGTGGTTATTGGTGTTACCTTCTTGGCTTTCTTGCTCTCGTATCTTTCTCCAACCGATCCCGCAACGCAGTTCTATTCCAACAGAGGCATTGCTCCTACGGCGGCTGAGCTTACTGCAAAACGTCATGAGTTGGGTCTCGATCGACCGTTTCTCGAACAATATGTCTCTTGGATAACTTCCATGCTTCAAGGAGATATGGGAACCTCTTATCGTAACGGAAAGCCCGTTTTCGATCAGATTGCCAAAGCGCTTCCTTACACGCTGGCGCTCACGGCATCTTCGATGATTCTTACGCTCGTGATCGCACTGCCTCTCGGCCTGGTTTGCGCGTATAAGAAAGATGGGATCATCGACAACATCACTCGTGCGGTAACCTATTTATTCTGCTCGCTGCCAACTTTCTTCGTCGCGCTCATTCTGCTCTACTTTTTGAGCGTGCAGCTGCATTGGCTGCCTGTTTCTTCAGATGGACCGATAGGTATCATCATGCCAACGCTCAGCATGGCGCTTCCGCTCAGTGCTTGGTATGTGCGCCAAGTGCGAACCGTAGCGCTCGAGCAGTTAGGCTCTGGTTATGTTGATGGACTTCGCAGCAGAGGGATCCCTGAGAAGCGGATCCTCTTCAAGCATGTATTGCGCAATTCGCTCGTTCCGCTTCTTTCGTTGGTAGGTATCTCTATTGGATCGCTCTTAGGTGGGTCAGCTATTGTCGAATGCATCTTCAATTGGCCAGGCCTTGGCAATCTTTCTGTTCTTGCTATCAATTCACGTGACTATAGTATCGTGCAAGCCTATGCGCTCCTGATGGCGCTCGTTTATCTCGTGGTGAATTGGCTCATCGATCTTTCATACCGCTTAGTAGACCCTCGTATCAAGAAGGCGCGGTAGGGCATGAATTGGGGTCCGGCTCAAAAGCATTTTGCGATCATGTTCACTATTGCAACGCTCTTCGTGGCAGTAGTGTTTGCGGTGCCGCTCTTGGTGCCTTTTGATCCAAATGTGACCGATCTGGGTTCCGCCCTCCTTGCTCCTGGTGAGCAGGGCCATCTATTGGGGACTGATTCGGTCGGACGCGATGTGCTCTTGCGCACACTCTTCGGCGGTAGCGAATCGGTGCTGATGTCTTTCCTGATCGTGGGCATCGCTTTTGCGATCGGTATCCTGATAGGACTCATTGCTGGCTTTGTGGGCGGTATCGTCGATGAGGTCTTAGACAAGGTTATCACGATGTTCCAAGCTTTCCCTAGCTTCGTTCTGGCTATTGCCATCGCAGCCATCTTGGGGCAGGGGATGGTCAACATGATCATCGCTATCGCAGCGGTTTATTGGACGCAGCCCGCACGTCTTGCTCGCAGCCTTGCCATGCGATTCAAATCTTCTAACGCAGTGAAGGCGGCACGTGTTTGCGGTGCAGCCACAAAAGACATCTGCATTAAATATCTTCTGCCGAGCGTAGCAAGCCCGCTCATTATCATGGCTGCTCTTTCGGTCGGCGATGTGGTCTTGACCATGGCAGGGCTCTCGTTCCTTGGTTTGGGCCCAGAGCGCCCGACCAACGAATGGGGCGCCATGATGGCGGAAGCCCGTACCACGTTCCAATTCGCACCCTGGGGCATCGTTGTTCCAGGAGTGGCGCTCTTCATCACTATCACCATCTTCAACTTGTTAGGGGATTCCTTGCGTGATGTGCTCGACACGAAGACCCTGCATGCTGAGGATGTTGATCGAAACAAAAGAAGGAAGAACAAGAAGAAAGGAAAGGAAATGACGTTCACTAAGGTGAGGAAGGGTTTGCTCGGCTGCGTTGTTGCTGCATGCCTTGCTTGCACTCTTCTTGCAACAGGATGTGCATCCGATTCCGGCTCGAAGAGCAAAGAGCTCTCTGCTGGATCGACGGCGTACTTCTACAACGAGACGCTCGACCCTGCCTACAATTGGGATGGCTGGGAGCTCGAGTACTATGGTGTGACCGAGAATCTCCTGAAGCTTACGGATGACTTCTCAGTGGAACCATGGCTTGCGGAGTCGGTCGACAATGTTAACGAGACCACTTGGACGATCAAGCTGCGCGATGATGTCACGTTCTCGAATGGCGACAAGATGACGGGCGAGAGCGTCAAGAATTGCTGGGAGCGCACGTATGAGGTAAACCCACGTGCAGAAGAGACGCTCGATATCGATACGATCACTGCTGACGGTCAGACGCTCACAGTGACCACGAAGACTCCTTCACCAGCATTTAAGAATGTGATTTGCGATCCGCTGTTCTGTATCTATCTCACTGCCGAGGGGACTGACTACGAGAAGGAAGGAACTCCGACCACGGGTCCTTATATCGTCACCGATTTCGAGTATGCTGATCATGTTACGCTCGAGCCTAACGAGAACTACTGGGATGGCAAAGCAGCGCTTGAGAAGATAACGCTGACCTCTTACCTCGACGATGATTCCGAGATCATGGCAATGCAGAACGACGAGCTCCAGGCGTTGGCTATGCCTGGTGCAAGCGCTTTCTCGACCCTGACCGACGAATCGAAATATGCGGCGCTCACCAATGTTTCGACGCGCGCAGACTTCGTCCGCTTCAATATGGATCATCCTGTTGTTGCGAACGATGCGGTGCGTCTGGCAGTGTCTTACTGCATCGATCGCGAGAACTACGCTGATGTCATCTGCGCCGGCACTGAGGTTGCGAGCTATGGCGTCTACAGCAGCCAGCTTCCGTATGGTGGCACCGAAGGATTGGATGTGACGGTCACCTCATTCGACCCTGAGGCTGCAAAAGCTGCGCTTGATAAGGCTGGCGTCGTTGACACTGACGGCGATGGTGTTCGCGAACTTCCTGATGGCACTCCATGCGTCATCAACCTCTACAACTGCTCAAGCTATGAGCGTTTCGTCAATCTGGCGGACGATCTGCAATCCAAGCTTTCTAGCATTGGTATCACGCTCGATATCCACACCGTGGATTACTGGCTGCAGGATTCCGAGACCTATAACAAGGACAATCCTGATATGACCATCGATTCTTACGGCATGGCCCCAACGGGTGACCCGAACTACTTTGCAAGCATGTGCTTCGCTACGAATGGCTCGAACAACTTCGGTCACTATTCGAATGCGACCGTTGATGCGCTGATCAAGGAGCTTGGTAGCACGTTCGATCAGACTAAGCGCGATGAGATCACCAAGCAGATCTCTCAGCAGGTGCTCAACGATAACGCCTACATCTTCTTTAGCAACTCAAAGACTACCTGCATCGCTGATAAGGATGTGAAGGGACTCGCCGTGGCCCCTTCTGAGTACTACTTCATCACTAAGGACACCGTGATTGACTAATCATAGTGAACAGATCCTTACGTTCGATCACCTGAGCGTCTCTTATGGGGACGTTCGGGCGGTGCGCGACCTCACCCTGTCTATTCGACGGGGTGAGGTTGTGGGCCTGGTGGGCGAGAGCGGATCGGGAAAGAGCACGGTGCTGCGCTCCGCAGTCGGTCTTCTGCGCAGATCAGGGCAGGTCACAGCTGGCTCGATCATCTATGAGGGAAGGGATATCACGCACGCTTCCCAAGGTGAGCTTGCTGGCCTTCGTGGTTCAGGAATGAGCTATATTTTTCAGGATCCCACCGCTTCGCTCGACCCGCTCTACACCATAAAGAAGCAGTTCGATGAGTGCATCCTCGCACATCGCAAGCTCCAAGCGGATGAGTTGGATCGCCTTGAGATCGAACTGCTGGCCGACATGGGGTTCGATGATCCTGGACGGATCTTGGCATCGTATCCTCATGAGCTCTCTGGTGGCATGTGCCAGCGGGTGGTCATCGCGCTTGGCCTTGCCTGCGACCCAACGTTGCTCTTGGCTGATGAACCCACTAGTGCTTTGGATGTGGTGGTGCAGGCAGAAGTGCTCGACGCTCTGCTTGGTGTTCGTGATGCGCATGATGTTGCGATTTTGATCGTGAGTCATAATATGGGCGCTATCGCAAAGAGCGCTGATCGTATCGGAGTCATGTACCATGGCACGCTCGTTGAAGAGGGGAGCACTGAAGAGGTGCTCGAGCACCCGTTCCATCCTTATACACGGGCGCTCATACAGGCGATTCCGCGAACCGATGGAACGCTTCCTGTAGCACCGAGGCTTCGGGTCGATCAAGCAGCAACAGAAGACGAAAAGGTTTGCGTATTTGCGCAGCAGTGCCCGTCTTGTTGCGAGGCTTGCCAGAGCACCGCGCCAGAATGGCTCTCTCTTTCAAGTACTCATCGGGCACTTTGCCATAACGGTCATCTTCTTGCAGACCGAGAGGGGGACCAGTGATGCTCGTCGCTCACGGTATCTCGAAAGACTATGGGACCGCGCGTTCGTCTCAGCACGTGCTCAGCGATGTTTCTCTGGTAGTCGGTGATGAGGAATGCGTTGCCTTGATCGGAAGTAGCGGCAGTGGGAAGTCGACGCTCGCACAGATCATCATCGGGCTTGAATCTGCTAGTGCGGGAACCGTTGAATTCAACGGGGTTGTGCTCGATCCTTGTCAGAAGGCTCGAAAGCGCTCGCCCGAGCAACAGGCAAGTCTGCTCGATATGCAGATGATCTTCCAGCATCCTGCCTCATCGTTCGCGGAGCATATGAAAGTAGGGCAAGGCATCATCGAAGGCATTGCTTACCACCCCGGGTTCGATAAGAAGAGCGCTTCTGCACAGATGCGCGAAACGCTTGATATGGTCGGCTTGCCACGACGTTTCGAGCAGAAGCACATCAATGAGCTTTCAGGGGGTGAATGCCAGCGTGTGGCCATAGCCCGGGCGATCATATCTCGTCCAAAATTGCTCATCTGCGACGAACCAACAAGTGCCCTTGATGTTACGGTGCAGGCGAGCATCATCAACCTCCTGGTCACGCTGCAGCATGAGCTTTCGCTCTCGTATCTTTTTATCAGCCACGATCTTGCTTTGGTGCGAGGCTTCTGCGACCGTGTGTATGTCATGGACAAGGGACGGATCGTGGAAGAGGGGTCGGTTGCTCAGCTCTTCGAGCACCCTCAAAGTGATGCAGCGCAGAGACTTCTATCTTCAGTTCTCTACTGGTGATCCTTGTTTCGATTTGAGAGACCGGGGTCTTCTAGGATGGTAACGAACAAGAGGCGCACACAAGATCTTACGCAAGGGCCGATAGCTTCAGGGGTCATCAAATTCGCTCTTCCTTTGCTCCTAACCAGCTTGATCCAGCAGCTCTACGCTACGGTCGACCTGCTCTTTTGCGGAAACATATTAGGCACGCAAGCAACTGCGGCTCTTGGTATCAGCGCGCTTCTTATCACGTGTTTGGTCGGCTTAATGAATGGGCTCTCCATTGGCGTCAATGTTGTTGTTGCGCAACTCCATGGAGCAAAGCGGCGTAAAGCGGTTTTGCTTGTCATGCGAACGGTGCTCATCTTCTCTCTTATCACGGGCGTTCTTTTGGTGCTCATTGGCTATACGCTCGCTCCTATCTATATCGAAGCCATGAAGACCCCTTCTTCGGTAGTGAGTGATGCGCTGTCGTATCTTCAGATATACCTGATCGCCATGCTTGCCATCATGCTCTATAACATGGCGGCTGGCATTTGCAGGGGACTCGGAGATTCCTGGACTCCGCTCAAGGCGCAGATCGTGGGTGGTGTAGGGAATACTGCAGCGAATTGGGTTGCGCTTTGTGTTCTCGATCTTGGTATAGCGGGCATTGCGGGGGCAACGCTCGTCTCTAATGGTATCGCTGCGTTCATCGTCTTGCGCGAGGTGCGGCAGCACCACGAAGATCGAGTAGCTTCAGATTTGCGATCAGTTCGATTTAGTGTACCCGCATTGGTAAGCGTCCTTCGTATCGGACTTCCTGTGGCCGCTCAATCGGTCGCTATCACGCTTTCAAACATCTTCGTGCAGCATCAGGTCGATCTCCTGAACGTTGACGCGATCGCAGCATTCACTACTTACTTGCGTGTCGAGTTGCCAATCTACTATTGCATATTGGCCATAGGACAAACTACCACTACCTTCGTAGCGCAGAATCATGGTGCGCATGACCACGAACGGTCGACCCGCGGTATTGCCGTGTGTCAGGGTCTTGGCATCGGTGTTTCGCTTGCCTTGAGCATGCTTCTTCTGTTGATAGGGTATTGGGCGTTCTGGGTCTTCAACCAAAACGAGGCAGTCATTGCCTACGGACAGCAGTTGATCGCTGTCACGTTTCCGTTCTACTTCATCTACGCGATCCTTGAGGTTCAGGGCGATGCGATAAGAGGGTACGGGAAGTCTTTAGGGCCTGCGCTCATTACGCTCGTTAATCTGTGTATGGTAAGAACGATCCTGCTCTATGTGCTTACCTGGCAGAGCGTTGATGTATTTTCGATCGCGATCACCTATCCCATCACGTGGACTATAACGGCGGTTTGCATGGTTATCTATCGCATCATCCTTGAGCGCAAGTTCGGCCATAAGCTCTTCTGATATAAAACCCTCAGGGGGTAACGGGATTCATCGCGCATATCTTCCATCAACGCTGGGATTATTTCCGATTGGTTTGAGTGGGCTGTGTTCCAAATGTGTCTTGAGTATGTCAATCAGGGCACCGATTGTGGATTGTCAGAGATCAATAGGTCGAGAAATTGCTTTCTGGCTATTGGCTTCTGTAAATGAAAAAGCACCCGTTCGGGTGCTTTTGAATTTCTATGGCTCCCCGGGTAGGACTCGAACCTACAACCCTTCGGTTAACAGCCGAATGCTCTGCCATTGAGCTACCGAGGAATGTTCGCCTCATCTCTGACGCTTGATAAATTATAGAGCAACAAGAAATCTTTGCAATACGAAACGCAAACTTTTCCAGGTGAAGTCGGTTTGCGGAGTGCTATAGGGGAGAGCGAAGAGCTTGCACGGAAAATGCCGGCAAAAAAAGCGCCACCCGTTTGGGGTGGCGCTTCACAGGTTCGAGGTGTTCGCCTGGGCGTTAAGAGATCTTCGCGTGAATCTCTTGCAGGGAAGCGATGCTGCCCTCTTCGCTCGTTTCCACGGTCTTGATGCCCTTGGCAGATGCCAGTGCTGCTGCCATGGTGGTGAAATACGGCGTGTGTGCCTTGATGGCGGTCTTACGGATATAGGAGTCGTCTTCAGCGCTTTCGCCGGTTGCGGCAGGCGTATTGATGACCAGATCCATCTCGCCGTTCGTGATGAGGTCGACCAAGTTCGGACGACCTTCATGCAGCTTCTTCACGCGCTCGACCGCAATGCCTTCAGCTTCGATCAGCTCTGCGCTGCCTTCGGTCGCATAGATGTCGAACCCTGCATCCTTGAGCGCATGTGCTAGCTCCGGCAGCTCATCCTTGTCCTTGTTGGACACGGTAACGAGGACCTTGCCGCCCTTGGGAAGAACGGTCTGGGTAGCCTCCTGTGCCTTGAAGAAGGCCTCACCGAAGGTCTTTGCTAGACCCAGTACCTCGCCCGTTGAGCGCATCTCAGGGCCGAGCACAGGGTCGACCTCGGGGAACATGTTGAACGGCAGCACCGCCTCTTTGACACCGTAGTATTCGTAACTCTTCTCCTTGAGCTCCGGAATAGGCGAGGGGCGCCCTGTAAGCGGCATCGTGATGACTTCGGTGGCAATGGGCACCATCTGGATGTTGCAGATCTTGGAGACCAGCGGCACGGTGCGGCTTGCACGCGGGTTAGCCTCGAGCACGTAGACCACGTCGTTTTCGATGGCGTACTGCATGTTCATGAGGCCGCGCACATGCATGGCTTCAGCGATGCGCTTGGTGTAATCGCGGATGGTAGCCAGGTGCTCTTCTGAGATATTCACGGAAGGCAGCACGCAAGCCGAATCGCCAGAGTGGATACCTGCAAGCTCAATATGCTCCATGACCGCCGGGATATAGGCTTCTTCGCCGTCGCAGATCGCGTCTGCTTCGCACTCGAGTGCATGGTTCAAGAAGCGATCGACCAGGATCGGGCGGTCGGGCGTAACGCCTACGGCAGCGTTCATGTAGCTGATGAGGTTCTCGTCGTCGTAGACCACTTCCATGCCGCGTCCGCCAAGCACGTAGGAAGGACGCACCATGACAGGGTAGCCGATGCGATGCGCGATCGTGAGCGCGTCATCTACCGTAACGGCCATGTCGGATTCAGGCATAGGGATGCCCAGCTCGTCCATCATGGCGCGGAAGCGGTCGCGGTCTTCGGCGAGATCGATGATCTCGGGGCTAGTGCCCAAGATGTTCACGCCCGCAGCCTTGAGCTCAGCAGAGAGGTTCAGCGGGGTCTGGCCGCCGAACTGCGCGATCACGCCGAGCGGTTTCTCCTTTTCGTAGATAGAGAGCACGTCTTCGGTGGTGAGCGGCTCGAAGTAGAGCTTGTCAGAGGTGTCGTAGTCCGTCGAGACCGTTTCGGGGTTGCAGTTCACGATGATGGTCTCGAATCCGAGCTTCTTGAGCGCGATCGAGGCATGCACGCAGCAGTAGTCGAATTCGATGCCCTGGCCGATGCGGTTCGGGCCGCCGCCCAGGATCATGACCTTCGGTGCGTCGGTCGTGGTACTGTGATCAGGCGCATTGTAGGTTGAGTAATAGTACGCAGAATCCTGCGTGGAGCTTACATGCACACCTTCCCAGGCTTCGGTGATGCCAAGAGCGATGCGCGCTTCGCGGATATCCTTTTCAGGAATGTCCATGAGCTGGGACAGGTAGCGATCGGCAAAGCCATCTTTCTTGGCCTGTTCGAGCATCTCATCCGGCAGCATCTTGCCTGGGTTCTCGTTGGCGTAGGTGAGGATCTTGTTCTCTTCATCGACCAGTTCGAGCATCTGCTCGATGAAGTAGTCCTTGATCTTCGTGCGCTCGTGGATCTCGTCGATCGTGGCGCCCTTGCGCAGTGCTTCGTACATGATGAACTGGCGCTTCGATGAAGGAGTGTTCAGCTGGCGAAGGAGCTCTTCCTTGCTCTGCTCGTGGTAGGTGCCCACGAAGCCCAGGCCGTAGCAGCCCTGCTCGAGCGAGCGGATCGCCTTCTGGAAGGCTTCTTTGTAGGTCTTGCCGATGCTCATGACCTCGCCCACAGCGCGCATCTGCGTGCCCAGTTCGTCTTTCACACCCTTGAACTTCTCGAATGCCCAGCGTGCGAATTTGAGCACCACATAGTCTCCACCCGCAACGTACTTATCGAGCGTGCCGTGCTTGCCGCAGGGAATCTCGTCGAGCGTAAGACCGGATGCGAGCATGGCCGAGATGAGGGCGATGGGGAAGCCCGTCGCTTTCGATGCGAGCGCAGAAGAGCGCGAGGTGCGTGGGTTGATCTCGATGATGATGTCGCGGTCTGACACGGGGTCGTGTGCCCATTGCACGTTCGTGCCGCCTACCACTTGCACGGCTTCGACGATGCGATGCGATTTCTCTTCCAAGCGCTTGATCACGTCTTCCGAGATGGTCTGCATGGGAGCCGCGCAGAACGAATCGCCCGTATGAACGCCCATCGGATCGATGTTCTCGATCGTGCAGATGGTGATCATGTTG
>CABQIW010000018.1 GCA_902464295.1 uncultured Eggerthella sp. | reverse complement strand
CGAACAACTCGTGCGCATCGGCGGCAAGGAGCGAGAGGCGGCACAAGCACTGGTGGGTGAAGTGCAGCCTTCGAAACGCCAGTTGGGCTACCGCAACAAGATCGAGCTTGCCGGCTCCTATAAAGGAGGCTTCAAGCTAGGCTTTCACAGGAGTGAATCGAACGATATCGTCGAGACGAAGACCTGTCTGGTAGCAATGAAAGCGCTCGAAAAGGCTCTCGGGGCTATTCGGGGTGCGCTGCGCTACGCGCAGGGCAACCAGGACTTGGGCATCTTTAGGGTGGGCTTACGCTCGAGCGCGCGCACGAAGGCGACCGAGATCGCCGTGTGGACGAAACCAGGGGGCTTCCCTCGCAGCCATGTGGCGAAGATCCTGCAGGACAGCTTGAAAGCCACGAGCGTGGTGCGCGTGATGGCCGACCCTGGCAAGGCGCGCAAGATAAAAGGTGTCGAGGTGCTGGCGGGCAAAGGATATTGGGAAGAGAAGCTGCTGGGGCTTCAGTACAAAGTGAGCGCACCGAGCTTCTTCCAGGTGAATACCGAACAAGCCGAAACGCTCATCAAATCCGTGCTCAAAGGCTTGAACGTAACAGGCGATTCTTACCAGGCCGATCTCTACTGCGGTGCGGGCACCTTCACGCTGCCCCTTGCCGAGCATGCCGGTGAGGTGTTCGCCGTTGAATCGCAGGCATCTTCTGTGCGCGATCTGCGCCGTAATCTCGAGCTGAACGACCTGTTCGCTGAAGTGATCGGAGGAGACAGCGCGCGCGAGCTGCCTGAATTGGGTGAGCTCGATGGCCTGGTGGTCGATCCCCCACGAAGTGGCCTTGCCGAGAGCGTTCCCGCAGACATCGCAGCCACAGGCGCGAAGCGCTTCGCATACGTGAGTTGCAACCCGAGCACCTGGGCACGCGATGTGGCACGCATCGAGGAGTGCGGTTACCGCCTTACGCGAACCACCCCGGTCGATCTCTTCCCCCAGACCTATCACATCGAAACCGTGAGCATCTTCGAGCGCTGAAACGCGAAAGCGCCTGGGATCCAGGCGCTTTCACAAAGGAATAACGAGCACTTGCAGGGCTTCAAAGCGATCATGCATTCATTTAGGTGTCGAATTACACGACCCCTCACACAGGCAATTGTGCGTTCACATGTGTCGAATTACACGACCCCTCACACAGCCGAACTAGTGCAAAGGTTTGGAAGAAGGGTCTTGCTTAGAGGAATCCACCGATGTTTGCATATCAGCGAGCATCTTATCGACCTGACTGCACGACGGACAACAGGTAGCTGAAGAAGCATGAGAAGTTTTTTGAGAAGAGGCCGTGTGTGCACACGATTTACAGCTTCCGCATCCAACGTTCTTGCCAGCTCGTTTGTCTTTGACGATGCTCCGAATGATCGCAGCGACGATCACAATGAGGAGTAATGATACGAGCGCGGTTCCGAGATTCATAAGAGACCCCCTTCCTTCGGGATAAACAGTTCTACGTTTCGGCAAGTTCTTCTTGCCATCGACACCCCTGGCGCACTACGCACCAGGATCCTTTGAGCTTTGGGCGCGGGATCGTCCGCGATCCCAAAGCTCGAAGTATGCCTTAGCCCTCAGCAGCCACTGAAGTGAGGCTCTCCACCTTGCCCTTGTACTTATTCTTCCTGAAGAGCAGGTAGATGAAGGCGATGGCCAGAAGTATCGCGATCACGGCGAACGGGCCGAACGCGACTTCGCCGGTGATCATGCCGCCGATCTGGTAGATCCACAGCGCCACGACCCACGCGAGTCCACACTGATAGCCGATCGCCGCCCAGAACCACTTGCGATTGTTCATCTCGCGTTTGATCGCGCCCATTGCAGCGAAACACGGAGCACAGAGCAGATTGAACGCGAGGAACGAATAGGCCACGAGCGGGGTGAAGGCAGCCTGAACGTTGGCATACCAACCAGCGTCGCCGTTGTAGAGGATACCGAGCGTACCGACCACGTTCTCCTTTGCGATAAGACCCGTGACCGCCGCAGATGCTGCCTGCCAATCGCCCCATCCGAGCGGGTTGAAGATCCAGCAGATGAGCGTACCGAGCACCGCAAGGATCGAATCGTTCTGATCCTCGACCGCCATGAAGGTGCCATCGACCACCCCATAGGTCGAGATGAACCACACCAAGATACATGCGAGCAGGATGATGGTACCGGCCTTCTTGATGAACGACCAAGCACGCTCCCACATGCTGCGCAGCACTGCGCCAACGGTAGGCATATGGTAGGCCGGCAACTCCATGATGAAGGGTGCTGGGTCGCCTGCGAAGAAGCGCGTCTTCTTCAAGATGATGCCCGTGCACAGGATCGCTGCGATACCTAAGAAGTAGGCGGAAGGCGCGACCCACCACACGCCGCCGAATACCGCCGCTGCGAAAAGCGCGATGATCGGCAGCTTCGCACCACAGGGAATGAACGTGGTGGTCATGACCGTCATGCGGCGGTCATTCTGGTTCTCGATGGTGCGCGATGCCATGACACCGGGTACGCCACAACCGGTACCGATCAGGATCGGTACGAATGATTTACCTGACAGGCCGAAGCGACGGAACACGCGGTCGAGGATGAATGCGATACGCGACATATAACCGCAGCTCTCAAGGAATGCCAGGAGCAGGAAGAGGACAAGCATCTGCGGGATGAAGCCGAGCACCGCACCGACACCTGCAACGATGCCGTCAAGGATGAGTGCGGTCAGCCAATCAGCTGCATCGATCGAGGCGAGCGCGTCACCGATGATGACCGGCAGACCGGGCACCCAGATGCCATACTCAGCTGGATCGGGCGCTCCCCCTTCAACTTCTGCCGCATATGCCGCAGCATCGACGATGGTAGTGAGGTTTTCGCCTGTCTCTTCATCAACGTGAGTGTATTTCGCCGTGATACCGGCAGCCTCCGCATCTTCGACGAAGGTCTCGGACGCAGGATCCAAGCCTGCCTGAGAAGCCGCCAGCTCAAAAGCGGCGATCAGATCAGCGTCACCCGCATAGGGAGCGATGATATCCTTCGCTTCTTCATAGGCAGCGGCATCGACTTCGACGAGCTCATTCTCACCCGTTTCATCGTCATAAGCTTCATAGCTTCCTACGATGCCTGCTTGCTCAGCCTCGAAGAGGAAGGTATCAGACTCAGGATCGAGCCCCTCCGCGATCGCAGCTTCGTCGAAAGCGGCAACGCTCTCACTCGCACCGTCGAATTCATCGACAACCTCGGCATACTCGTCGCCGCCAGCGCCAAGGAACCAACCATCGCCGAACACACCGTCGTTTGCCCAATCGGTCGCAAAAGTACCAACGGTCGAGACCGAGATGTAGTAGACCAAGAACATGACCACCGCGAAGATCGGAAGCGCAAGGAAGCGATTCGTGACCACGCGGTCGATCTTATCGGAAGTGGTAAGACCATCTTCACTGCCGAGCGTACGGACGCTGTGCATGATCGAGGAGATCCAGGTGTAACGTTCATTGGTGATGACGCTCTCCGTATCGTCATCAAAGTGCTTCTCGATACGCGCGATGATATCTGAAACATCGGGCGGATTCTTCAAGCTCTCACGGATCTTCTCATCGTTCTCGAGCAGTTTGATCGCATAGAAACGCTGAAGATGCTCAGGAACTTGATCGATCGCACCTTCTTCGGCGCGCTTGAGATCTGTGAGCGAATACTCCAAGCTGCCCTCGAAACGCTCGATGATCTCGGTAAGAGCATCTTCGACTTCACGGCTATACGCCATGGCCTCGATGCCTACCGTGGAAGGAATGGTCTTCAGGCAGTTGACCACCTGATCGATTCCCTCGTTCTTGAGCGCCGAGATCTCAACGACCGGGCAGCTGAGCTTCTCTTCAAGCGCTGTGATATTGATCTGATCGCCGCGCTTGCGCACCACGTCCATCATGTTGACCGCAACAACCACGGGGATGCCCATTTCGAGCAGCTGAGTGGACAGATAGAGATTGCGTTCAAGGTTGGTGCCATCGACGATGTTCAAGATGGCATCAGGGTGCTCCTTGATCAGGAAATCGCGCGCGATGACCTCTTCAAGGGTGTAAGGGGAAAGTGAATAGATGCCGGGCAAGTCGGTGATCTCGATCGACTTGTCCGCTTTGAGCTTACCGCTCTTCTTCTCAACCGTAACGCCGGGCCAGTTGCCAACGTATTGGTTGGCGCCAGTGAGGGCGTTGAACAGTGTCGTCTTCCCGCAGTTCGGGTTTCCGACAAGCGCTACTCTCATGCGTTGAACTCCTTTATTGTTTACTTTAGTTAACTTGTATTCCAAAAATAAGGCGCGCATGCGCCGCTATAGAACCCCGTGCAATGGCATAAGGCTCGATAGATTACCGAAGGTGGTGAGAGGCTTTAAGAAACCTCGACCATTTGAGCATCATCCTTGCGCAACGAGAGTTCGTAGCCGCGGATGGTGACCTCGACCGGATCGCCCAAGGGAGCAACCTTGCGAATGTACACAGGAATTCCTTTGGTGATCCCCATATCCATGATGCGGCGCTTAACGGCACCCGTACCATTGAGCTTCGTTACGGTAACAGTCTCGCCCGGTTTTGCTTCACGAAGAGTCTTCACTGTTCCTCCTTCCCTACTCATACCCTGACCTACTGATTAGATAACGATATTCTTTGCCAGCTCAGACGAAAGTGCGACACGAGAGCCTTTCACATTCACGACCAAGTTGCCGCCGATGCGAGAGATCACGCGAACGGTCTCTCCTGGAAGAAAACCAAGATCTTCAAGATGGCGATGGACATCCCCAATGCCATGAAGTTGTTTTACGTGGTAGAGACCATTTTTCTTAACCTCTGCTAAGACCATACGATCACTTCCTCTCCCTGATGGAGCGTGCTCTAGTTACCCATGGGTAACTCGCCCCTTGGCTCATATGTTAACTTTGTGAAACTCGAAGGTCAAGAAAAAGATTCCGAAAAATCTGGAGAACGGCGATAGCGGTTAAAAGTCGAGGTAGTTAAACTTGAAACCCTAGGTGGTGAAGTGATCCGATGATCATTCACCTTGCAGCACAAAAGGATCCGAACGATCCGATGCAGCGTTGCAAGCCGCCACGCTTAAAGATCTGCGACCTAGGAAAGCGGCGAAGAACCTGGCGTATCAGACGGATCGATGTTTTGCTCCTCGAAGAATCGATCGAGCTCTTCAGGAGTGATATCGGTTGGACCTAATTCGAAGCCATAGGCACGAGAAAGAGCCTGTGCTTGTTCGGCTCGCAGAGTTGCTCGCTCATGGAATCCCGCCTCAGAAAGATAGTGCGATTCGAGCATGAGGGTGCGTGAGATATAACCGATGAGCGCAGGATCGGTTTGGGAAAGCTGCACCATGGCAACAAAGGATTCAGGTGCCATCTGCAGAAGCAGCGCACCGTCGATCTCCGTGGTCTTGTCAAGGGCAGCTTCGAGCAGCTCTGCAGCTCCTTCTGGGTCTTCATCGCCCTGAGCGCGCAGCATGCTTTCGCGCATCGCGATCGCAAGTGCAGTGAACATGCGCATAAGATAATCTTGCTGAAGCATTTAAAGCATCCCTTCAGGAAATGACATGCCGATGTGCTCGAAAGCACGCCGCGTAGCCTGACGCCCTTTCGGCGTACGAACGAGCAATCCTTGCTGCATAAGATAAGGCTCATAGACATCCTCGAGCGTTTCAGGCACTTCAGAAAGCGCCGAAGCGAGCGTGGAAAGACCCACGGGCCGCCCCGCAAACTGACCACAGAGCATTTCAAGAATGCGATTATCCACGGCATCGAGACCGAGTGAATCGACCTCGAAGAACGAGAGCGCCTGCGCTGCGCAGTCTTCATCGATAACGCTATCACCCTTTACCTGCGCCCAATCGCGCACGCGCTTCAACAGACGATTCGCCAAGCGCGGTGTGCCGCGACTGCGACGCGCGATCTCAAGAGCGCCGTCTTCAGAGATCGCAACATCGAGGATACCCGCTGATCGCGTGATGATCTGCGCGAGCTCTTCAGGCTCGTAGTAGTTAAGACGAAATGCGATGCCAAAACGATCGCGCAAAGGACCCGTAAGAAGGCCTGTTCTCGTAGTGGCACCGATGAGCGTGAACGGCGGCAGATCGAGGCGGATCGAACGAGCAGCCGGGCCCTTCCCCACCACGATATCGAGCACAAAATCTTCCAATGCGGGATAGAGGATCTCTTCGACCATGCGATTGAGGCGATGGATCTCGTCGATGAAGAGCACATCTCCCTCTTCGAGGTTGGTAAGGATCGCCGCGAGATCGCCCGTGCGCTCGATAGCAGGCCCACTCGTGACCTTGATATTCGCCCCCATCTCATGCGCAACCACGCTCGCAAGGGTGGTCTTGCCCAAGCCCGGAGGCCCAGAGAACAGAATGTGATCGACCGCATCGCTACGCTGGCGTGCAGCCTCGATAAGAATGAGCAGGCTATCTTTGACCTTCTGCTGACCGATGTAGTCGTTGAGCTTGCGCGGACGAAGTGAGCGTTCGAGCGCTAGATCGTCTTCCTGCAGATCGACCGAGCACATGCGTGCTGAGGGGGTCGAACCGCTCAGGTCGGGCGATGCTTCGTAGATAAGATTCTCTATTTCAAAGGATTCTTCCACGCCGTTATTACTCTCCTAAGCGTTTGAGCGCATAACGAATGAGTTCCGACTCACTCGCATCGGCAGGCGCATCTTTGAGTGCCAATTCAGCCTCGGTTTGAGTGAAGCCCATGGACAAGAGCGCATCGGCAGCGCCATCGAAGGACTGAGGCGATCCAGTGCTCGTTGCGAATAGCGGGCCGACTTCACTTTGCCCTAGCGCATCCTTTAATTCTAAGACAATTCGTGATGCGGTTTTCTTACCAACCCCAGGAATCTTCTGAACTGTTGCAACGTCTTGCGAAACGATCGCAGCGATGAGCTCCGCTGCTTTGAAACGCGAGAGCGCCGATAAGGCAACCTTTGGCCCGATCCCTGAAACCGTGATAAGGCGCTCAAAAAGGCTGCGCTCCTCTTCGTCTATGAAGCCATAGAGCACAAGGGCGTCTTCTCGCACATATAAATAAGTAAGAACGAGCACTTCGTCACCCTTGCTGCCAAGATTCGAGAGCGCGTGATACGACATGGCAATACGGTATCCGATGCCATTCACTTCGATGAGCGCGCTTTCGCTATCGCTGCCGACCAATGTACCTCTGATGAACGAAATCATGATGATCCTCTATAAGTTAGTTGAGCGCTTCATGGGCATCTACCAGCTATGCCGTTCGTTCGGTATAGCCCGAAGCATCGAACGCATGGGTCGAAAAGCAGATCGCAGCGGCAAGCGCATCTGCCGCGTGATCCGGCTCCGGAGGTTTTTCGAGCGAGAGCACCTGCTTGACCATGTATTGGACCTGGGCCTTATCTGCGCTTCCCGTTCCCACCACAGCGAGCTTGATCTGACGTGGAGAGAATTCCCCTACCTCTATCGGCCCACTTCCGCACGCGGCAAGCGCTGCGCCTCTCGCCTGACCGGTTGCGAATGCTGCCGTGATGTTCTGCCCGAACCACACCGTTTCGATACCCACGCAACTAGGCTTGAAGCGCTGCACCACCGCCGTTGTTTGCTCATAGATCTTACGCAAACGAGCAGCAAGGGGCTCATGGGTGCTCGTGCTCACGCAACCATACGCCAAGCACTGAAGGCGCGCTCCACTCTGACGCACTACCCCCCAACCGGTATTCGCAAGGCCGGGATCGATACCTAATATGATGCGCTCGGTGGGCAAAAGGCTCCCTTCTAAAACAAACATTTGTTCGTATGATACCACAATCATGCCCCTCGCAAGTACCAAACCTCATCTTCACGGTTTCTGCATGTGCAGAAAAAGTTCAAATTTTTTTCAAATTTTTATAAGGATGCTTTCTCACAATAAAGATACGAGACCTAAGGGGAAGCGATGAAGAGACAACTACTCATAGCAGGAATCATCTGCGGGATCATCTGCGCTGCATGCGTCTTTCTCTATACCGAGATGGTCTATGCCGAAGCCGACTCCAAACGAAGCGAAGCGCTCGAGCGCTATGGCGGCGAACAGGTTGAGGTCGTAGTTGCGACACGCACGATCCATCCTGGTGAAACGCTCGATCCATCGAACTGCACCACCAAAACATGGTTGAGCGATCTTCTTCCCGACGGCGCTTTGATGGAGCTTGCTGAGATGGAGGGAAAGCAAGCCACCTCGCTCATCCTTGAAGGCGAAGTGGTCTCGCAGAGCAGGTTCAACAACGAAACCCAAGAACTCGATATCCCTGCAGGATATGTGGCGATCGCATTGCCAGCAGAGGACATCCAAGCAGTGGGTGGACGCATCAGCGAAGGAAGCAAGGTCGACGTATACGCCACGGGAGCGAAGACCACCTGTTTGGGACGCGATCTTGAAGTGCTCGCAACGAGCGCTGATAACGATGAGAGCTCTTCGCGCACGAAGCTCACCTGGATCACGCTTGCCGTGAAACCTGAAAAGGCGCAAGAGTTCGTAACCGCCTCTGAATCGCTCGCGATTTATTTCACCCTTCCTTCGGGCAAAAGCCAAGAAGCTCCCGCTCAGGAAGGTGAGGCGGCTAAGAACGAACAAGGCGCGAACGCGGAGAACAAGACCGAACAACAGAACACCCCCGAAAAAACCGATGCCAACCAACAGAACACCACGATCGAACTGAAGTGAACGATCGATTCAGCGAATCTCAAGACCAGTTAGGAGAAACCATCATGATGAGCAAGATTGCCCTGTGCGCAGATTCACAGTGCCTCAACGATCCCGCCACGCTCGGGCTTAAAGGGGAGCGCATCCTCGATCAAACCTGGATCGTTCCTTTTGCAGATGCCTTGATCGCGCGCAAGTATCTTCGTGAACACGACGTGGCAGAAACATGGGTGGTCTCGAACGATACGATCGATGGAATCAATCTCGCCGCCGCCCTCAAAAAGGACAATGCCAGACAAGCAGTGCGCCTCTTTCTCTCTTCGCCCTCTGGCTCGAAGATGAGCCGCTGTCAAAACGCGGGAGTGATCCCTATTTGCGGAAGCCGCGAATTCGCCCATCTTTATACCGCGCACAAATTGGACCACGCCCAAGCCCAAATGAAGCCGGAATTTCAAGAGCGCTCCTTTTCTGAAGCGAACAATGCGCGACTGATCCACGAAGACCAGACGATGTTGCGCACCGCTCAGATGCGCGACAACGCTGTTTCACCACAACACGATGCGTTCGACACGCGCGAACAAAAATCGCAAACGAGCGAAGAGACCACTTCCCCTGTTACGGTAAGGCGCATCGTACAGGACCGCAGTGGACAAACCGCACCGCTGCCCACCATCGATATCGACGAGATCCCGCTCATCACCAATGTGAATGCGCCTGTTCATAGCAAGACCTATGATGCAAGACCCATCCCAGAAGACCCCGCTTCTGAGGCACCCTTTCCGCTCGGAACTGCCTCACCTGTTCCCCCACGAAAGGACTTCGCAGCCCCAGCGATCGAAACGCCGAGCAACACCATAGCGACCGTTGCCACAGTGAAGAAAGCCTCCGCAAAGCAGATCATCTCTCAGGTCAAAGGCGCGCACATCATAAGCGTAGTGAGCGGAAGTGGCGGCACAGGGAAGAGCGCCATCGCTACCATGGGCGCACTGCTCGCGCAGAAACGAGGCATCAAAACGCTTCTGCTCGATGCCGATTTCCAGTTCGGCGACCTGAAGTATTTGCTCGGCTACAAGGAAACGCTCGAGGTAAGCGATATTCTCACCCACCCCGAACAGATAGAGACGTTGC
Source organism: uncultured Eggerthella sp. (assembly GCA_902464295.1). Lineage (GTDB taxonomy): Bacteria > Actinomycetota > Coriobacteriia > Coriobacteriales > Eggerthellaceae > Anaerotardibacter. Next base: position 30,455 of record CABQIW010000018.1, on the reverse strand, counting down.
TCAAACAGGACTCTTGGCCAGCGCTTCTCTCTGCTCCCGCAAAACTCGAATACTCAGAAATTGCCGAGGAGCGCATCGGGGAACTGCTCGCTTACCTTAAGCCACATTTCGATCTGATCATAGTGAACACCGGATCGTTTTGGTCGGAATTCCATTTGCAGCTTCTTGAAGCATCGAATGGCGTATTCTTCGTCATCGATCAAAGACCCTCTTCCGTGCGTGCTTGCAACCATGCGCTCGACCTGTGCGCGCGGTGCGGCATAGCCACCACCTCGTTCTCTTACTTGCTGAACTTCTGCTCCAAAAAATCGCTCCTGAGCACGCTTGATGTTTCATGCGCGCTCAAGGGGGCAACGGTGCACGAGGTCAAGGACGGCGGTGCTGAAGTGAGCGAATTGCTCGGTGCCGGAATGGCGCACAAGCTCTCACGAGTGAACAACCTCTTTTGCTCGAGCATGGCCAGTTTGCTCGAGAAGACCGTTTTCGAATACGTGAAGCCCTCCCTCGATCCGGCCATGAACGCTGCGCGCGAAAAGAGCACCTTGCCCGAAAAGACGAAACTACGCGAAAGACAGAAGCGACGTGCGGCATGCTACTGATCCATCTCTTTGACCGGTAGGCAGATCAGAACGAGAAAGGAGGAACGTATGTCCCTGATCGAACGCGTATCGAACGCACAACAGACCTATTCAACGCATGATGCCCCAAGCCATAAAGAAGCACGCCCGAACGATCGGATGAGCGATGCATCGCTTGAACGCTTCGAAGAACTCCGCAGCGGCGTAGGGTCACACCTCTCTTCTTCCGACATGGGAGCGCTCATCACGCGCAATCCACTCCAAGCACGCAACGAGATCACCCAGGTCTGCAAGCGCGTTTGCGAAGAACGGCCCTGGCTCGCGCCGACGAACAGAGAGCGCGAAATCCTTATCAATCGCTATCTCGATAGCGTGTTCGGACTTGGTCCACTCGAGGAGCTCCTGGCTGACGAGCGCATAACCGAGATCATGGTGAACGGATCGGATGCCCTTTTCTATGAAGCAGATGGTGTTCTTTACCGATCGAAGAACTGTTTCAAGAACGACAGCGAAGTGAATGCGCTCATCGACCGCATCATCTCACCGCTCGGCAGGCGCATCGATGAGACATCGCCGATGGTCAACGCGCGTCTCAAGCAGGGACATCGCGTGAATGCGATCATCCCTCCCCTTTCGCTCGATGGCCCGATCCTTACGATCCGCAAGTTTCGCGAGCAGTTCTTCTCACTCGAAGACATGCGCGATCTGGGCTCATTCGATAACGATGTTCTGACTTTCTTGCGTTGGGCGGTCCAGCGCAGGCGCAATATCGCAGTCTCGGGAGGAACGGGCAGCGGAAAGACCACGTTGCTCAACGCGCTCTCTGCCTGCATACTGCCAACAGAGCGCATCATCACCATCGAAGACTCAGCTGAACTACGCTTCACCACGCATCCCCACGTGATCCGCCTTGAAGCACGACCTAAGAACATCGAAGGCTTCGGCGAGGTGACGATCAAAGACCTCGTCATCAATGCGCTCCGCATGCGCCCCGACCGGATCGTGGTAGGTGAATGCCGCGGCAGCGAAGCGCTCGATATGCTGCAAGCCATGAACACTGGACACGATGGTTCGCTCACCACGCTCCATGCCAACGCGCCGAAAGAGGCGATCAGTCGCCTGACCACCATGGTGCGCTACGGCGTCGATCTTCCCGTAGAAGTGATCGAACTGCAGATCGCCGAAGCGCTCGATCTGGTCGTTCAAACGAACCGCGATCCAGCAGGTAAACGCTATATCACCGAGATCGTCGGCTACTCTTACAACGCCGCGGAAAAGCGCTGCGAAACGAAGAGCTATTTCGAACGGACCTTTTGGCATGACCAGGGCACCTGGCTCGCCTTCCCCTCATGGCTCGACACTCTCCCTGAATTTGCTCTTGCAACTGAGGAGGAGGTGGAAAGATGGAAGCAGCGCGCATCATCGGCGGCATAGCGTTCGTTGCCGCATTCTTCGCTGCAAGCTTACTCGCACTCTGGATCGCAGGTTGTATTGAGCGTTCCCGTCACGGATCAGAAGCAGCGCTCCTCTCTGGTGCTGATTCCTCTCGAATGCAGCATCTCTTGCGCAATGGCATCCCTTCGCTCAAGCCGCTCTCAAATGAACTGCTGAAGATAAGACCGGTAAAACGCTTCATCGAGCGCCTCCAAAACGCGCTTGCTGAACGCGATACGGAAACATATCCACAGTCGCTTGCCTCCTTACTGTTGAGCGGCGCGCTCGCTATCTTGATCCTCGGATCGGCGCTTTCAGCTTCGTTCGTCTTTGCCCTTACCGCGCTCATCTGCGCCCTGCTCTTCCTCAATTCATGGATCACCAAGCAGCAAGACAACTATCACGCGCGCTTACGCGAAGAACTTCCGAGCGCCATACAAGCGATGAACGCATGCTTCTGTATCGGCTATTCTCTCCCACAGATCTTCGAGCAGGTCGCTCAAGACCTCGAAGGGCCCCTGAAGCAGGTCTTCCAGAAGAGCGCTGCGGTAGTGGGTGCAGGAGGAACAGTCGAAGAGGCGCTTGAAGTGCTCAAAAGCCAAACGCACGAGCCAGAGCTCTTCTTCCTCGCTACCGCTCTCGAGATCCAACACCGCACCGGAAGCAGTCTCTCACAGGTCTTGGAAGTCGCTCGCCAATCGGTTGACGACCAGCTTGAACTCAAACGCTTGCTGCAGACCCAAACAGCTCAGGCCAAGCTTTCCGCACAGATCGTCACGATCATGCCTTTCTTGATCATTGGCGTGTTCTCGCTCATCTCCGAGGGATTTCTCGAACCTTTCTTCACGAGCGCAGTGGGCATAATCTTGCTCGCGATCGCGATCGCGATGCAAGCAGGAGGGATCTTGCTGGTACGCAAGATGCTCAAAGTGGAGGTGGCCTGATGCAAACCGCGCTCATCATCATCGGGATCACCAGCGCATCCCTTGCTGGCAGCGCCTTTGGATACTGGGGCTTCGAACAGGTAGAGCAGAGGAAGCTGCGCACATCCTATCTCTTGCAAGCAGGCGCTGCCACAGAAAGACAGGCTCTCGGTTACCTGCACGTACGCGGTCTTGCACGCACGGTGATCGAAGTCGCAATAACCTCATCAGATGAACAAGGCGGATCGAAGCTCGTCCAAGCACCGCTCTGGTATCTCAGATCGAACACCTTAGAGCGCCTTATGAAGAAAGCAGGGCTTGGAGGTGAACTGTCGATCGAAGGATGCGCACGTGCTCGCATGAAGCTTGCGCTCTCGCTCGCAATCGTTGGACTCGTATGCGGCATGCTCGCATCGGAGATGCTTGCGCTCATCGGCTGCCTAGTGGGATTCATAGTGGGCTATCGCGCACCCCAAATGGCGCTCGAGCAAGAGGTGGAAGAGCGCGCCAACGCTGTCGAGCGTGAGCTATCCCAACTCGTAGAGGTGCTCGTGCTTGGGCTGAAGAGTGGGCTCAGCTTCGATCGTTCGCTCGAACTGTATTGCCACTATTTCTCGTGCGGACTCAGCCATGCCTGCAAACGTTTCCAAGCTCAATGGCATCATGGCTTCTTAACACGCGCAGAAGGTTTGCGTGCGCTTGCGATGAGCTACGACTCTCCTCTCTTCGAGCGGGTCATGGAAAGCATCATCCGTTCGCTGCGCTTCGGCACCTCGATGGCAGAGACCTTGAGCAATGCCGGCATCGAGATTCGCGCAACACGCAAGACCAAGCTCGAAGAGAAGGTAGCCAAGGCCCCGGTGAAGATGCTCATCCCGATCGGCACGCTCATCTTGCCCGCGATGCTCATCTTCATCTTGGGACCGATCATTCTCGAACTTATTGAAGGATTCTAAAGAACGATAAGAAAGGAACATCATGTTCAACACGATCAGCAACTGGATAGAAGCAAAGCATCATGCGCTCGCCGCTCGAGCGATCGAGGTATGGGTTCAGAAGAAAGGACAAGGCACGACCGAATACGCCATCCTCGTGGGAGTCTTGGTGGTCATCGCGATCATTGCCATCACGCTCTTTCGCCCCAAGATCCAAGAGCTTTGGGATGCCATCTCGAGCGGGATCAACGGGCTCTAGGCCAGACTCTCCTTATGTGAGCTAAGCCATGGAATCCAACAGCAACAAGACCACCTGCAGCTGCGCGCTTCCCGAAAAGCCTCAAGCCAGTGCTCCAGCATGCGCACACGTCAAAACGACCAAAGCACAGCGAGCCACTTCACAGCATAGCGGATCGGGCCAAGCGAGCGTCGAATATGCGGTGGTGCTCGTTGGATTCCTTGCGCTCATCATAGCCCTCGGTACACTTCACTCGTTTCTTGAGGATGGTGCGCTCATCGAGCACGCGCTGCAAAGCTCATCTCATGCGATCGAGCGCATCTGCTCTGGCACGACCAAAGACGTGATGTGCGTATGAGGCCCACAAAGGATGCATGCGCAAGGCCAGCACGCTCACCCTTGTTAGCCGATATGCAAAACGAATCGCAGCGCGCTGCCAAAGCGCACACGAAAGGACAGGCAACCGTCGAAGCAGCGCTTTTGATCCCTGCGCTCCTGATCAGCCTACTCCTTCTGATCCAACCAGGCATCCTGCTCTACACGCGCATGGTAATGGAAGGAGCTGCTGCAGAAGGATGTCGCGTGCTCGCCACCGCATCTTCGCTCGAGGAGAATACCGCAACCGTCGAAGGCTTCGTCAAACGCCGTCTGGCCAGCGTACCACAGCAGGAGAACTTCCATGTTCATGACCCAGCCTGTAGCTGGCAGATCGATCTTTCAGGCAACGAGGCGAGCGAAGAGGTCACCGTGTCGATCTCGACCGAGGTAAAACCACTGCCCCTTTTCGATTTTGGCTTGGATGCATTAGGCGTGCTCAATAACAACGGAAATTATGAACTGAAGGTCTCGCACCATCTCACCACCAAGAGCACGTGGGTGCGCGAGAACGCGATCAGCAACGAACCAGAACGATGGATTGAACGATGGAACGATTCTTGAACAACTTAGAAGATTCACTTGCCGAAGAACAAGGGTTCTCAACGGTGGGAGTCGCGCTGGCACTCCTACTGTCCTTCGCGCTCATCTTCAGCGCCGCACGCGTCTACGAGATCGAATCGGTATCGGGCGACATCCAAAACGTGGCTGATAGCGCAGCGCTTGCCGCTGAAAACGTGGTGGGGGAATACTGCGTTATCGCCACGATGTGTGATGCAGTTGTCTTATCGCTCTCGCTCTCTTCTCTCTGCGCTCTGGGGCTTTCGGTTGCAGCCGCCTGCACTCCACCCACCGCAGCCCTATCGCAAACACTCCTCAAAAGCGCACAGAAGCTCAAGCAAGCACGCGATTCATTCTCAGAAAAGGCTACCTCGGCGCTCGAAGAGCTCAAGCTCATGCTCCCGCTCGTAGCAGCTGCCAAAGCGGCGAACGTGATCGCAGAGAATGCCAATGCGCGCAACGGTGTTACCTATCGCGGTGTTGCCATCCTCGTTCCTTGGCAAACTGAACCCCTCGAAGAGCACACCACCACCAAGACCGATGAGGCCTTCTCAGCTGTGGATCAGAAGCGGGACGAGCTTGAGCAACTTGGTGCTGAAGCAGAAAAAGCAGCACACGAAGCGAACCGCATCAAGGAAGAAGCGTATCGCTACGATTGCGGCAGTGAGACCAACTATTGCATGTATGAACGCGCGAAGAATCTCGCACATTTGAGCGGGAGCGAAAATCCTTATTACAGCTCGTCTGAAACCTGGGATTTCGGTGTCGCGCTCGCACGCGCCCAAGCCTACTACCGCACCCGCGTTGGTCAAGAGGCTCCAGCGAACGATTCTGTTGCCGAACAAGCGCGCTCTGCGCTCAGAAAGCGCTTCTATCACTTTGCCACCATCGAACTGGCGCGCGGGTACGTGAACAACAGTGAAGAAGGCTTCGATGCGTTCCTCCCCATTCTGCCAAGGAACACCGAAGAGATGAGAGAGACCGAGCTCTATAGCGAAGAGGTGTACAAGATAAACTTGGTGGAAGCGGGCGCGTCTGGTGGCGGTTCGACAGGGAGCAACATACAAAAAGATGGGATGTTCAAGCTGCACGCTTACGATGCCTGCCCTGATCTGCTCCGCTCTCACAGCAGGCTCGGATACGGATCGCTCAAGGATATCGAAGATGATCCGGTCCGTTTCCGCATCTGCCCCGAATGCCAGCTTTCCCCTCAGAGCATGGGAAGCGTAGCAGCAGCTTCAACTTCCATCCCCAATGGATTCGAATACCACTACCGCAAAGTAGCTGAACTAGCTCGGGAGTATGCAGAGCAAAGAGAAGAACTCGATGAACGATCGAAGAAGCTCAAAGAAGAAGCCAACGGGCTATTCGACTCGATCGCAGAAGCCTTCGATGAAGCGAAAACAGCTCGCATCAAGATCGATCCACCGGGAAAATATGGCGCGATCGCCTTTGTGACGACCACCGACCCCGGGCACACGAATTTCCTCTCGGGCTTCGTTTCGGGATCGAGCAGCTTCTCAAAGCGTGCTGCCATTGCTGGTGCAACGCTGCTTCCCGAATCGACTGAAAGCGGCAAAACAACGATCAATAGCATCTTGGATGACTATGCTTCCACCAATGCGGGTGCACTGGTAGGAGCAGAGCGCATCGTGCTCGATCTATGGTCGGGGCTGATCAAAGGCTATGGCGAAGGCCAAGACGCGCTTTCGAACGGACTGAAGAGCGCTATCGACTCATTGCCACTGGCAAGCGAGAGCGGACTTGGACAATGGGCGGCTGACCTCTTCGAATCGAGCCTCTCAGCGCTCGGACTCGAACCGGTTGATCTTTCACCCCAAAAGGCAACGCTCATCAACACCGCTCACATCATGAGCCAAGACGATTCGAATTTCTCGCTACGCTTGCTCTCCATCAAAGAAGAAGTTCTCAGTGCAGCCGATACCGATAGCCTCTTTACCGATGCGATAAGCTCAGCTGAAAGTTCCATAACCGATGCGATCGGTTCAGCTGAATTCACCATCCAAGTTGCCACGATCAAGATCGTTGAAGGCAAGGTGGAGATCCCGATCACCATCACGCTGCCTCAATCGATCAAGGATGCTGCAACGAGCACCGTCCAAGAAGGATTCTCGGCACTCAAGAATGCCGTGGAGAGTACGGGTGCATACCGGAGGTGGGAATAGATGAGACCATTCCCTGGGCAGAACAGATCGCGCGGCCAGATGACGATAGAGTTCGCTCTCCTCTTCCCTGTCATGCTCATGATCGCCCTTATCGCCTGCAACAGCATTCTCTTCTTCTCAGAATGCGCGTCGTTCGACCGCATCTTCCGCGAATCGGTGTGCGTCTTCGCCCCTTCACCCGCAAGCGAAGAGACCACCGGTCAGATCTGCGCGCATATCGAAGAGGCGCTTGCACAGTTCAACGAGCGCGACTATCTGTCTTGCAGCGTGTCAGCCAGCGAAGGTCAGAGCGGTCTTACTACCTACACCGCAACGCTCGCATTCACACCAACTATCTTCGGAGCTTATCCACTTCGTCGAGTGTTCGATGTCGAGCTTTCTCCTATCGAGCATCAGATCGCCATGACCGTCGACAGCTACAAGCCAGGAGTATTCGTATGACCAAACAAGCCTTTAGGAAAATACTCATCTGCACATCCTGCTTTGGACTCTGCTTATGCCTCATGCTCACGATCGATCATCTTGCCTCCCCTACTCTTGCAGAAGGGTCGAGCTCATCAGGATCAGCAACGAGCGCTCCAAGCGGTCTATCGAAGGATCAAGTGATCGAGCTCGTAAATGGGCTCGACGAAACGGATGATGCTTGCAAAGAGCTCATGACCAGTGCTTTCGACCTGTCCGTAGAGAGCAGCCTCCCCGATTTGTTTGAACAAGAATGCCTTGAAGCGCGCGCTTTTTCCGAAGCTTATTCATCGGGCGAAGTGATCGGTTGCGTCTTCGAAGGCTCACGCGACCGTGCCTGCGCGCATTGCGAAGAGGCGCTTGCCCATAAAGGCTGGCAGGCACTTTCAGGAAATAACGAATATGCGAGCAATTTCTACAAGGCTACGGGCCGCTATCACCAGCTCGTTTTGCAATACTTCACCACCCAAGAGCGAACGCTCGTGGTCATCACCATCACCGAACGCGAGCAGTCCTAATACACAACAATTCATGCAGAAAAAGGAGTCCTCATGTTTTTGAATCCCTCAAAAAAACTCTCCCGCGCCTCTTGGCAAAAGACCGAAGTACCGCTCTTCCCTAAAGTGAGCGTTGCCAGCACCTTCGCGCAACGTGCGCGCGGCCTCTTGGGTACGAAACCAAAACCCGAGCTGCTCATGATAGCTCCCTGCCACAGCATCCACACCTTCGGCATGCACTACCCCATCCATATCGCATTCTTCGATGAAAGTGGAAAAGTGATCGCTGCAGAAACATCCGTTCCGCCCGGCACTAAGCGCTCATGTCCTCATGCAGTAGGTGTGTTAGAGATGCCCGCCCTCTATCCAGCTCATCAATGGTTCATCTCGGGCGATAGCCTTCGCCTCGCACCACCCGACGCATACCACCGCACGTGAGCCTCTTCTAGCCTCAACACATGTGCGATCGACGCGTTTTCGCCATCACTCCCGAGAAGAACCTGCAACCCATCTGCAAGAGAGCACGAACGAAAAAGCGTCGTTCCGAACGACCAACTCATCATCAAAGGAGAATATCTTCATGAAAGTAATTCACGGAAGCCTACCCCAAGACAGCGACCCTGCCAACTTCAAGACCTGCCCTGTTTGCGGGTCGGTCTGCTTCGCAGATATGGACACGTGTTTCGGCTGCCTTCATCACTTCACCGATGCAGACGTGACCAAGACCACGCCTATTCCGATCGTTCAGAACAATGAGCACGTCATCGCTCCAGCAAACATCAGCACAGCGCAACCTGCCGCCGGCATGGAACACCCACATATGAAAGAACACGCTCGGATAAAGATCTCTCCAACCGCAAAGAACAACGAACTTCAGACCGAGTCAGCCGAAGGTGGGAGCGGCAATGGTGGTGCGATAACGCATCGAGTCTGCACGGAGACAGCAGGCGGCGCATTCGAGATTGCCCTCACGATCGAGGTGCGCCCTATCGTCTAAGAATAGGCAAAGAGAAGTCTAGTCGACGAAATCCTCGACCGCTGCTTCGATCGCACCCTTCGATCCTTCGATGACCTCAGTGAAGCGGATCGGCTTCTCATCGAGCACGGCCAAGCCATGCGGAATGTGCGTCTTGTTCGTCTCGCGTGCGATGAGCTCATTGAGTTCGCAACCGCTCAAGCTCGCGACCTCTTCGGGAAGCGCCTCTTCAGGGGCAAGTTCATGGAGCGCACGATACACATTATCGCCAAACTTCGCCCAATGAGCCGTCGATGCAATGACCACAGGGTTCTCGCCACGCAAGTTATTGGCAACCTTCATCGCAACGGCAGTGTGCGGATCGATAAGGTAATCGTAGTGATCGAACGTTTCCTTGATCGTGCGTAAGCAGGTCTCACTGTCAACGCTATCGGCCTTGAACTCGCTCTGAAGCTTCTCGCGCGTCTCATCATCGACCGTGAAGGTCTTGTCTTCCTTGAGTTCGCGCATCCACTCGGCAATCAGTTCGCTCTTGCGACCAGACAGCTCGAAGAGTTGACGCTCGACGTTGGACGAGACAAGGATGTCCATAGAAGGTGAAGGGGTGAGCACGAATGCACGGTCTGCAATATCGTAGGTGCCACTTGCAATGAAGTCGGTCAGAACTTTGTTCTCGTTGCTCGCACAGAACAACATGTCGATCGGCGTTCCCATCTGCTTTGCATACCAAGCAGCCAAGATGTTGCCGAAGTTGCCGGTGGGCACGCATACATCGATCGGATCGCCAGCGTTCACCTTACCCTCTTTCACGAGCTGGGCATAGGTTGAGATGTAGTACACCACCTGCGGAAGCAAGCGTCCCCAGTTGATCGAGTTCGCACTCGAAAGCGCCACCTTATGCTCGTTCATGAGCTTTTCGTTGAACGCATCGTCATCGAAAACGTTCTTCGCACCTGTCTGGCAATCATCGAAGTTGCCCGACACCGCCCACACGTTCACGTTGGAGCCGTCTTGGGTGGCCATCTGCTTGTACTGGATATCGCTCACGCCACCGTCGGGATACATGACCGCGATCTGAATGCCATCCTTGTCCCTGAAGCCTTCGAGCGCAGCCTTGCCCGTATCGCCGGAGGTGGCAACAAGAATAAGGAACGTATGATCGATCACACCTTCTTCACGGAGCTTCCGTGCGCTCTCGCTGAAGAAGTTCGGCAAGCACTGAAGCGCCATATCTTTGAAGGCACTCGTAGGTCCATGCCAAAGTTCGAGCACATGGGTCTTCTCATCGAGCGACGTGACCGGGCAGATGTCTTCGGTATCGAAAGCAGCCCCGTAGGTTGCCTCCATCAAACGCTCGATCGTCTCATCGTCAAGATCGGTATCGAATGCCTGGTAGACCTTCGCAGCGCGCTGCGCATACGGAAGATCGGCCAGTGCGATGATCTCATCCAAGCCAAAGGAGGGAAGGTTCTGCGGAACGAATAGGCCGCCACCCTGTGCAAGGCCTTTGACCAGCGCCTCCGTGAATGAAAGTGGGGTTTTAACATTGCCACGCGTATCAATATAACAATTGTGTTCCATCTGATATCCTCCATTGGGTGTCGATGCAGTAAATCAGTATACTATGCAATAACGACCAAGCGCCTCACTCTTCGTAGCTGTGATGCGAACTTCCCCGAAGACGGAGTGCGCTACCCTATTCACACCGTTGGCAAGCAGAAAGAGAGCGCGATCGTGAGCACTGAAAAAGTCTCTATGTCACATGAAGACTACCTTGAAGCCATCGTCATGTTAGGTGGCACGCCTGAACAACCAGTGCGCTCGGTAGATGTTGCCACGAAGCTCGGCGTTTCGAAAGCCTCCGTTTCAAAAGCCGTTTCGAGCCTCAAAGCCCAAGGACTCCTCGATCAGCCCTTCTATGGCGATATCACGCTCACTCCCGAAGGCTACGAGTACGGTTCAGCGGTGCTCAAGCGTCACGAGATGCTCACGAAATTCCTTGTGATCAAGGTAGGGCTCGACCCGAAGGTAGCCGAAAAAGAAGCCTGCCAGATGGAGCACGCTATCAGCGATGAGTCATTCGAGAAATGGCTCTCCTATTTCCAGCTTATCGGTCTTTAAGCCTGATCGTGTGCTGATTCCATCTTCTGGACCAGCTGCGCGATGCGCTCAGAGTATTCGGGGTGTTCGATACCCGCCTCTGACAGATCGACGATAGGGGCATCGTTCCAGAGCGTTTCCAAGCGATAGTACTCGCGTGCTTCAGGCTGGAATACGTCGATGACGAAGTTGCCATAATCGAGCAGTTCCCAAGTATGGTCCTTCGTCTCTTCACGCGAAAACGGCTTCACGCCGCATTCGATACGCAGCGCATCCTCCATCGCTTCCAAGATCGCACCAACATGAGGGGTATTGCGCGCCGTGGCGATGACGAAGTACTCCGTTACATCCACCAGCTGCCCCACCTCAAGCACCATGATATCGGTCGCCTTATGCTCATCAGCTGCCTTCGCTGCGATAAGGGCACATTCGCGTGCTGAGAACTTTTCGCTCATCAATGCTCCTATTCGTTGTCGCGCTGACGCTCAGCGCAGTAGAAATTCCAAACTTCGACCGCATCGATGTTGAGCGGTCGGGATGAACGCAGAAGATACATGAATCCTTCGCGCTCGACAGCGCAGAAGAGATCTTCGAGGCTCATCTTACCGATCTTATCGTAGAGATCGCGATAGACCTGCACATCGTTTCCTGGCTCGAGCTTATCCGCGCAAAATACGATCATATCAAGCGCGCTCATGCGGATACTACCGACCGTGTGGCGCTCGATCGCCTGGAACACCTCTTCACCAAACTCAGGGAATTCATCGGCCAGCACGGCAGCTGCAGTAGGACCATGAAGCAATTGCGGCATATTGATCTGCGTCGGCCCGTCGATATCGAGCCCGTAGGTGGCGATGCGATCACGCAAACGCTTCGGCGAAAGCGCCTTATCCCAATCGTGCAAAAGCCCTGCCATGCGCGCGACTCGCGGATCGACATCGTAGGCCTGCGCCATCTTCTCGGCGGTTTCGGCCACCATGACGCTATGAACATAGCGCGAAGGCTTGACCCTACGGCGAAGCAATGCCTTCATGCGTTTGTAATTAGCGTTGCTGAAGGGCTTCTCGACCGAAAGGATGATGCCCTTATCGGTAGGCGCATAGGCGAATTCGGAAAGCGCCTCGGGATCGCGCGCGCTCGCGCACTTGAAGGTGTGAGAGGAAAGATACTCTTTGATCTCCTTCTTCGTGGCATCTTCAACGACCACTTCGTCCTTGGGCGGTGTCGCATACCCCAATTGCGCCTGGCGTTCAGCCTGCACACGAGGAATAGGCTCGGTCGAATGCGGATCGTCTTCGGCGTGGATAACACTCAGATGCGAACGGCCGTGGGGGCGTTCGGGCAACGCATGGAGCGCGATCGGCTCATCGTTTGTTTCTGAAACGTATTCGCCAGAATCTTCATGATAAGCAGGCAGCATGTCTTCACGCGCATGACGCGCACGAAGCAGCTCATCAGTATCGTCATCGAAGTCTTCGGCATCCGAAGAGCTCAGAGAAACAAGTTCAAAAGAAGCCATGCATCAATCTCCATAAAGTCCAACAGATTCAATATACTCCAAAACTGCTGGCGGGATAAGATAGCGCACCGATCGGTTACCGAGAATACGCTTACGAATATCGCTCGAAGAGAGCTCAAAGAGCGGCGCCTCGACGAAGAGCGTGCGAAAACCAGTGCCAGCGAGCTTTTTCGCGATCTGCGGACTCTGCAAGCTCGCACTACGCGGACGATTGAGCCCAACGAAGCTCGCCAGTCGAGCAAGACGCGGCGCATCACGCCATTGCGGCAGCGTCAGGATCGCATCGGCTCCAGCGATGAAGTAGAGTTCGACGTTCTCAGGGTAGTAAGCACGCAGCGTTTCGAGCGTATCAACCGTATAGGTATCCCCCGCGCGATCGACCTCAAGCGTGCTCACGTCGAAGGCGGGGTTGTCTTCGATAGCGGCGCGGCACATCGCCACGCGATGGTGCGCATTGCTCACTTCGATATGCTTCTTGAACACCGGATTTCCCGCTGGCATGAAGATGACCCCATCAAGCTCGAGCGCATCGCGCGCCTGTTCAGCGCAGACCAGATGCCCCATGTGAATAGGATCGAATGTACCTCCCATGATGCCAAGGCGATACGTCCTGGAAGGATCTTCTTGTCCGAGCGTATCGAAGCGATCGCAGATAACGCTCATTACGCGCGCACCTGACCTTCGCCTTCAATGATGTACTTATAGGTGGTAAGCGCTTCGAGCGCGAACGGTCCGCGCACATGAAGCTTCTGAGTGGAGATGCCGATCTCAGCCCCTAAGCCGAACTCGCCGCCATCGGTGAAACGAGTGGAGGCGTTGATGTACACTGCCGCCGCATCAACACGGCGCGCGAACGTGTGCGCAGCCGCTTCGTTTTCGGCAAGGATCGCTTCAGAGTGCCGGGTGCCGAAGCGATTGATGTGAGCGATCGCCTCTTCAAGGCCCTCGACGCACTTGATGCTGATCTCGTAGTCGAGGTATTCGGTTCCCCAGTCCTCTTCAGTCGCTGCCTCGACTGGGATATCGAGCTTGGCTGCCACTTCGCCTACCACCTCATCGCCATGGATGCGCACTTTTGCCGCTGCAAGTTGACGCAATAGCTCAGGCAAACACGCACGTGCGATGCTGCGATCGATCAGCACCGACTCACAAGCATTGCACACGCCCACACGCTGGGTCTTCGCATTCAGCACGATCGGATACGCCTTGGCAAGATCGGCAGATTCGTGAAGGTAGATATGGCAATTTCCCGTGCCCGTTTCGATGACCGGAATGAGCGAATGCTCCACGCAATGCCGAATGAGTCCTGCCCCACCACGCGGAATGAGCACATCGACCAGATCACGTAACAAGAAGAGCTCATCGGTAACACTGCGATCAGTCGAATCGATGACCACGACGCAGTCCTTCGGCAGCCCTACCTGCGAGAGCGCCCCTTGCAGCACTTCGCCGAGCGCAACTGCAGAATGGATCGCGAGCGACCCACTGCGCAGCACACAGGCATTGCCCGACTTCACGCAGATACCTGCAGCATCGACCGTCACGTTCGGGCGCGCTTCGTAGACCATGGCTACCACGCCGAGCGGAACGCTCACGCGCGTAAGCTTCAGGTCGTTATAGAGCGTACGCTCTTCGAGCACGGCTCCGGTAGGATCAGGAAGCGCCGCGAGCGATTCGAGCGAAGCCGCCATCGCCTCCACGCGCGCATCGTCGAGCATGAGGCGGTCGAGAAGCCCCTCTTTCGTGCCCGCTTCGCGTGCCGCATTCATGTCGCGCTCGTTCGCTTCCAAGATGAAGGCACGCTCGGTGCGCAGCGCTGCTGCCATCGCGAAGAGCGCTTCATTACGCACCTCTTCGCTCGCGATTCCCAGCACCTCCGAAGCGCGTTTCGCTGCCTCCGCTGCCCTTCTTGCAATTCCACTCATATCTTCGCCTTACTCGAAAACTACCAATTCATCACGGTGCACGACCGGGCGCTGCGCTAAGTCGCGCAAAAGCTCATTGCCCTTGATCTCTCGCTGGCTTCGCCCGCACGCAAGGGTGATCTCGGAAGACGATGCCCCTGCTTTTCCGCGTGCGATGATATGCCCGTTCGTATTCACGATATCGACGATGTCTTCGCGTGCGAAGCTCCCTTCAACACCGCATACGCCTACCGCCAAAAGCGACGAACCACGCGAAACGAGCGCTTCAGCCGCGCCTTCGTCCACGATGAGCGAGCCTTTGGCCGTATCACCCAATGCGATCCAAAGCTTCTTCGGCGTGATATCGTGAACTGTGCCGCACGGAGAGAAACGCGTCCCGAGCGACTGCCCTTCGGCAAGCTGGATGAGGAAATCATTGTTGTGACCCTGGCAGATGACCATATCGATGCCAGCTGCCATGAGCACGCGCGCCGCACGGATCTTCGTGATCATGCCACCCGAGCCAACCGTCGAGCTCGATCCAGAAGCAAGCGCCATGACCTCAGGCGTGATAGAAGAGACTTCAGGAATGAGCGTAGCGGTCGCATCTTCGAAAGGGTTCGCTGTGAAGAGCCCTTCGATATCAGAGAAGACCACACAGAGCTGGGCCTTCACCAAACAAGCGACCAGCGCGGCAAGGGTGTCGTTGTCGCCGAAGCGAAGCTGATCGACAGAAACCGTATCGTTCTCGTTGATGAGCGGCACCACCCCTAGATCGAGCAAGCGCTCGAGGGTATCGCGCACGTGCAAGTACTGCTCGCGATCAGCGGTGACCTGCCGCGTGATGAGCACGAGCGAAGTGAGCATATCGTACGCTTTGAAGGCACGCGCATAGCTGCTCACGAGGATATTGGTGCCCACCGAAGCCGCCGCCTGAAGCGAAGGGGTATCGCTCGGGCGCGTGGGGATGCCAAGCGCCTCGAGCCCGCAGGCAACCGCGCCGCTCGTTACGATGATCGGACTCCATCCACGCTGCCGTAGCCCGCTGATCTGCGAGGCGAGCGTGGAAAGATAGGCCGTATCGAGCTTGCCTTCACCCGTAACGAGCGTAGAGGAGCCGATCTTCACGACCATGATCTTCTTCTGCTCAAGGCTCATGTGCGTCCTTTCCTCTTCTCCGTTCGGCACTGCCGCGTGCAGATCGGCCACATCACGCAACCACCGCACGAAATCCTACGCTTACAACTACCTATAGGTCCAGCCCGCGATAGGCATCTTCATGCATGCGCGCCGATTCGAACTCGAAGTCGTATCCAAGAATACGAATCTCGTCCCCATCACGTGCACCCGCTTTCTCAAGCGCCTCATCAAGGCCAAGGCGCTTGAAACGATGCTGCAGAAACGCGATCGCTTCATCGTTTTCCCAGTCGGTCTGGATGACCATGCGCTCGATCTGCTTACCACTCACGCGGAACACCCCTTCGGAGAGCTGCGTGATCTCGTAGCGCGCACGGCGCTCCTGACGCTTATGCTCCCACACCTGGTCGAAATGCTCTTGCGCGTCATATTCAGCACGTGCTTCTTCGCGCAGTTGCTGAACCTTCCCGCCGGTCGCCGCCATGAGCGCTTCGATGCCCGCCTGGGTAACGGTGCTCGTGCAGAACAAGCGGGGATCGAGGGGGCTCGTGGCGAACTCATCGCCCCCGGCACGCGCGATCGAATCGCGGCGCACCACCTCCGCCAAACGCGCTGCAGCCTCCTGCGCGCCAGGCATATCGATCTTGTTGCCCACCACGATGCACGGGCGTTCGGCCAGCTCAGGCGCATACAGTTCGAGCTCGCGCTTGATGATCTCGTAATCTTCAACGGGGTCGCGGCCTTCATAGCCACCGGTCAAGTCGACCACGTGCAAGATGATCGCGCTGCGCTCGATGTGGCGCAAGAACTCATGACCGAGTCCTTTGCCTGCGTGTGCTCCTTCGATCAACCCGGGAACATCGGCCACCACATAGCTATAATCCTGCACCTTCACCACGCCCAAGTTCGGAACGAGCGTAGTGAACGGATAGTCAGCGATCTTGGGCTTAGCCGCCGACATGCGCGCAATGAGCGAAGACTTGCCCGCAGAAGGCATGCCCACAAGCGCAGCATCGGCCATGAGCTTCATCTCAAGCTCGATCCAGCCCTCTTCGGCAGGAACACCCAGTTCAGCGAAGGCAGGAGCGCGGCGCGTGGGCGTGACGAAATGCGTATTGCCGCGACCACCCGGACCGCCTTCTGCCACTACGATCTCTTCGCCATCGTGAGTAAGATCGGCTAAGAGCTCACCCACCTCTTTCGTTTCCTCGAAGTACTCACGCACCACAGTTCCCACCGGAACCTTCAGCACCAGGTCCTCACCGTTGGCGCCGTGCATCTTCGAGCCCTTGCCGTGCGTACCGCGCGTAGCCTTGAAATGATGTTTGAAACGGTAGTCGATGAGCGTGGAAACGCCCGCGTCAGCACGCACGATCACGTTCCCACCACGGCCACCATCGCCACCATCGGGGCCACCCTTCGGCACGTGGGCTTCACGGCGAAACGACATGCAGCCAGCACCGCCGTCTCCTGCTTTCACATGTATGCGAACTTTATCGATAAACATAGCGTCCATTCTAAACGAAAAGCCCCCTGCAAAGGCAGAGGGCTTCGACTTCGTTGCTCTAATAGGTTCAAGTTATGCCTGAGGGCGAACATGAACCTTGCGGCGAACACCTTTCGTGTATTCGACAACGCCCTCGCACAGTGCGAACAACGTATCGTCCTTACCACGACCAACGTTCTCGCCCGGATGAATACGGGTACCACGCTGACGAACGAGGATCACGCCAGGGCCGACCTGCTCACCAGCGAAACGCTTGCAACCAAGACGCTTCGACTGAGAATCACGACCATTACGGATGGAACCTTGACCTTTCTTGTGTGCCATTCTATTCCCTCCTTCTTATTTCTTCGCTTTAGCAGAACCGACCGACACGATCTTCACGCGCGTGAGATTCTGACGATGACCACGGGTGCGCTTGTAGTTCTTGCGCTTCTTGAACTTGAAGATGATCTGCTTTTCGCCCTTGAACTGCTCGACGACCTCAGCCTCTACCTTGGTCTTCGCAGCTTTAGCCGGATCGGCAACAACTTTGTCGCCATCGACAACAGCGATAGCCGTAAGGGGAACCTTCGCGCCCACTTCAGCATCGAGCTTTTCGATATTGAGATAGTCTCCAGCGGCAACCTTGTACTGCTTACCACCGGTCTTTACGATTGCGTACATGCATACTCCTATAAATGTGTCAAAACGCAAGCCGTTATCTTATCAGCCTGGCAAGGCCGCGTCAATAAAACGCATGCGCATCTACCTTTAAAAGTATTCGTTTCCCGCTTAAGCGATCATGCGTGTTCGAGGGAAAAGACCACTCACGATCAAGCAGGTTGCGACGTTTCCCTGAAGTGAACCACATCGAAAAAGTTCCAACAGCTACGATGCGCTTCACGCCATGAAAAACAGCCTGTCTATTTTATAGCCATATGCACCTTTTGGGGAGAAATTTTTTCTAGACGGTGCGAAAAACGCGCGTTAGTGTGCTTCTGCCCAATTCTTTCCCCACGAAACATCAACGAGCAATGGCACTGAAAGCTCCACAACCGATTCCATGATGCGTGAAACGAGCGCACTTACCTCTTCGATCTCATCGGTTGGAACCGAGAAATCGAGTTCGTCATGCACCTGCAGGATGAGCTTGGACTTCGCACCAGACTTCACCAATTCATCTTGCACCTGACGCATCGCGATCTTGATGATATCAGCAGCCGTGCCTTGCATGGGATGATTCATGGCCGTACGCTCACCAAAACCACGCTGTTGCGCATTGCGCGCATTGAGTTCAGGGATGTAGCGTCTGCGTCCGAACAACGTTTCAGCATACCCATTGCTCTTGGCCTCCTCGACGATTCTGTCGAGATAGGCGCGCACCCCACTATATGCAGCAAAATAACGATCGATCATGTCTTTGGCATCGCCGAAGGGAATATCGAGCGACTGCGAAAGCCCATAAGCCTGCTGACCGTACACGATACCGAAGTTAACCGCCTTTGCACGACTGCGCAGAAGCGGCGTAACCTCTTCGAGCGGCACATCGAACACTCGGCTTGCCGTCTTCGCATGAAAATCTTCACCCGAGAGAAATGCATCGATAAGATGTTCGTCTCCTGAAAGATGTGCGAGCAACCTCAGTTCGATCTGCGAATAGTCCGCCGAGAGGAAGACCTCGCCTTCCTCGAGCGGGACGAAGCATTCGCGAATCTGACGACCAAAATCGGTGCGCACGGGAATGTTCTGCAGATTCGGATCGGATGACGAAAGGCGTCCCGTTGTGGTGACCATCTCATTGAACGACGTGTGGATACGCCCATCATTTGCTCGCATACGCGGCAACGCATCGATGTAGGTCGATTTCACCTTGGCATATTCACGGTAATGGAGCACAAGCTCAGGCAGCTCATGCACCTTTGAAAGCTCCTTGAGCACCGAAGCATCTGTTGAATAGCCGCGCTGATTCTTCTTGATCGGAGTTAGTCCTAACACCTCGAAGAGGATATGGGCAAGCTGCTTGGGAGAGTCGATATTGAAATCCTCGCCCGCAAGCTCAACGATCTGCGTCCGCAGCGTATCGAGCTCTTCTTGGGTGACAAGCGCGATACGATCGAGTGTTGCTTTGTCGATAGCCGCACCGGTACGCTCCATGCACGCGAGTACGCCCACCAGCGGATAGTCGATATCGGTATAGACCGAAGCCACTCCATCTTCGTCAAGACGACTGCGCATGATCTCAGCCAAACGCTCCACTGCAGCAGCCTTGAGGGCAAGCTCATCAGCAAGCGCTTCAGCATCGGGCAAGAACGATCCGCAATGAATCTCGACGAGCTTTTGGATGTCGAAGCCACCATTTGTAGAATTGACCACATAGGAGGCAAGCGCCACGTCGAAGCACTCCATCGCCAGTACCTCTTCTGCGCTCACTAACGCAGCATCGGAAGAATCGTGGGGAAACACTTGCTCGACCAGCTTCTTCGCATCAAAGGTGATGAAGCGCCCTTCCTTGACCAAACGTGCAAGTGCCTGCTTGGCTTCATCGCCCGTAAGGTAGAGCGTCTCAGTTTCAGTGCGCAGCACCATATGGACTTCATCGCCGAAAAGCGAACCTTGCTTGTCGCTGTCAACCAGCACTACCGGCATGCTCACATCCGACGTGATAAGCGCCTCGAAACTCGCCTGTGCATCTGCTCCTTCAACAAGCGGATGAGCTTCGAACGTCTCTGCACCTGCCGGCGTCGAGGCGCTACCGAGCATATCGAGCACTTTGGTCAAGTGAGCCATGAAGCGCACGCTCGTGAACGCCTCCGTTACTTTTGCTGCATCGAAATCAGGAAACGTAAGATCTTCGAGATCGATCTCGATCGGCACATCGCGCACGATCGTGGCAACTTCACGCGAAAGGAAAGCATCGTCCTTATGATTCGTGAGATTCTCAAGCTGCTTTCCCTTAAAAGCATCAAGATGCGCATAGATGCCCTCGAGATCGTCGAATTCCTGCAGCATAGCCGCAGCCTTTTTATCGCCGATGCCAGGAACACCTGGGATATTGTCTGCCTTATCGCCCTTCAAGCCTAAGAAATCCGTGAACTGATCGGGGGTAACACCATAGCGCTCCTCCACTTCAGTTGGACCATAGACAACCACGTCGGTGATACCCTTCTTCGTGGTGACGATACGCGTAAGATCGCTCGCCAGCTGATAGGCATCCTTATCGCCAGTCACAAGCAGCGAGTTATAACCGAGCTTCTCGTTTTGAGCAGAAAGGGTACCTAGGATATCGTCACCTTCCCAGCCAGGAAGCGCCACCACAGGAATGTTGAGAGCAGCGAGCAAGTCTTCGATGAGCGGAAACTGCACACGCAAGTTATCGTCCATAGGCGGGCGTTGTGCTTTGTACTGCTCGAGCGCCTCCATGCGAAAGGCTGGCTTTCCCTTATCGAAAGCGCACACGATCGCATCGGGATGCTGCTCTTCGATGAACTTGATGAGCATCGCTAAAAAGCCAAATGCAGCATTGGTGGGCGTGCCATCAGGAGCTTGCATGGCAGGAGGCACCGCATGAAACGCGCGGTGCATAAGGGAATTTCCATCGATGATGGCAACAGTTTTAGACATGATCAGGCACTCCAAAGATATCCGACACCACGAACGGTCTCAAGGCGTTGCGCCAGATCGGGACCGAGCTTGGCGCGCACGCGTCGCACGTGCACATCCACTGTGCGCGAACCGCCGAAATAATCGAAGCCCCATACGCGCCGCAAAAGCGCATCGCGCGAATACGTGCGCCCAGGGTGCGTGACGAGAAACGCAAGCAGCGCATATTCGAGATAGGTGAAATCGACCGGCTCGCCTGCCACGGTTACCTGGTAGGTAGCCAGATTGATGGTCATCGTGTCAATCGAGATGAAATCACTCGTGGAAGTCTCATTGCCCGGCCAGAGCAACTGACGAATGCGCAAAGCGCACTCATCCGCACTCGCTCCTTGCACTACGAAATCGCTATTCAAGCGCACGGGCAGACGCAGCCCCTGCAGCATGTCTTCCTTCACGATGATAAGGATCGACCCACCGCCATCTTGGACCATCACATCTTCTACCATCGCAATGGATTGAGTAGCATCGCCTGAAGCTTCAAAGATGATCAGGTCGCTGTTGGGATGTTCATGCAGGAGCTTCTTGAACTGCAGGGAGGAACCCGCAACCACATCCGCATCCATGCCGGAGAGCACCGCTTGGAACTTATGCGCGTTATCGAGGCTATCGGCCACGAATATGACACTTTTTCTCTGCATCCATGCCTCCTACAGAACACCAAGGTAGTGATCGAGTTCCCACGCGGAAACGCTCTTCTGGTATTCGTTCCATTCCGCACGCTTCGCCTCGACTAGATAAGAATGGATATGTTCGCCCAATACCTCGCGCATAAGCTCGGAGGAAGCGAAGAGCTCCACGGCATCGCCGAGCGTATCAGGCAGCGTGCGAATACCGCGTTCGTTGAGCTCGTGGCGCGTACAGGTGAACAGCGTGGGGTCTTCCGTGGGGGGCTCGAGCGGCAGCTCGTCCTGAATGCCCTTAAGGCCCGCAGCGAGCGTGACCGCAAACGCAAGATAGGGGTTACATGAAGGATCAGGATTGCGCAGCTCGACGCGACAAGCTTCTTCCTTATGCGGCTTGTACCCTGGAATGCGCACGAGCGTGCAGCGATTCGAACGCGCCCAGGTGATCTGGATGGGCGCTTCCCCACCCGGCACGAGACGCTTGTAAGAGTTCACCGTCGGATTCGTGATGAGCGCGAATTCAGGTGCGTACTTCAAAAGCCCTGCGATGTAATGCTTCGCGATCTTCGAGAGGTTATAGCCATCGGGGTCGTTCTCGTCGAAGAAGACGTTGTTGCCGTTCTCGTCGAACAGGCTCTGATGAATATGCATGCCCGAGCCAGGCTGGTCAGCCATGGGCTTCGGCATGAACGAGGCATAGTGGCCATACTTCATGGCGATCTCTTTGACCGTTAATTTGTAGGTCATCACGTTATCGGCCATGGTGAACGCATCGGCGAAACGCAAATCGATCTCTTGCTGCGAGGGGCCGTTCTCATGGTGCGAGTACTCGACCGGAATGCCCAGCTTCTCGAGCGTGAGGATGGTATCGCGCCTTAGATCGCTCGCGTTATCGAGCGAGGTAAGGTCGAAGTAGCCGCCGGTGTCGAGCACCTCAAGCCCTTCGCGATCCTTGAAATAGTAGTACTCGATCTCGGGGCCCACGTTCATCATGTAGCCGAGCTGCTCAGCGCGCGCCACCACTTTGGCGAGCACCGCGCGGGAATCGCCATCGTAGATGCAGCCTTCAGGGGTGCGGATCGAGCAGAACATACGAGCGACCGCGTTCTCAGCAGGACGCCAGGGAAGGATCTGGAAGGTGGTCGCATCGGGGAATGCGAGCATATCGGATTCATAGTTCAGCGAAAAGCCTTGCACGCAGCTTGCATCGAAACCCATGCCCTCTTCAAAGGCGTTTTCGAGCTCGCTCGGAATAACAGCGAACGACTTCATGTTGCCGAGCACATCGCAGAACCAGAAGCGCACGAAATGAACGTCCCTGCTCTTGATGGTCTTCAGTACGAAATCTTGATCAGGGCTCATTGCCATGCTTGGTCTTCCTTCCCGTAGAATGCATGCACTAGTTGCTCACTTCATTATACGGGGTTCGTCCAAGCAAGTGGTTACCGATTTGTTTCAGGCACTGCAAACGATGCTTGAACGCGAAACGAATCGGATATATGGTCTGAGGCTCTTCAGTGCTTCAGATGAGCGCGAAGGACGAACGAGCAGCCTATGGCGCTGTAAACGAAGCTTGAGCGCAAAGATGAAGTGCTGAGGCATTATGCCCTGAGGTGTATCGGTGCTTCAGATTAGCTTGAAGGATGAGCGAGTAAGCCTTTGTTGTGCTACGAACGAATCCTGAACGCTAAGATGACGCACCGAGGCACCTCAGATCAGTGCTCCATTTTGCGCGCTGCGAAGTTGCACGCACTCTGCACGATCTGCACGATCACGATGAGGATGATAACGGTAGCGATCATGACATCGTCCTGGTAACGCTGATAGCCATAGCGAATCGCGATATCGCCCAAACCGCCAGCACCGACGCAGCCTGCCATTGCTGAGTAACCCAAAATGGTGATGAACACGATCGCGAAACCGCGAACGAGCGAAGGCAAGGCCTCACGCAAGAATACCTTGTAGACGATCTGCCAGGTGTTCGCACCGAAGCTCTGCGCCGCTTCCACCAGGCCGCCATCGACCTCTTCGATCGACTGCTCGACCATGCGCGCGATGAAGGGAGCCGCAGAGATGACAAGCGGCACGATCGCGCCTGGGACGCCAAGCGAAGTGCCCACGATAAAACGCGTGAACGGAATGAGCGCCACGAGCAAGATGATGAACGGGATCGAACGGCCGATGTTGATGATCCAACCGAGCACCATGTTGAAGATACGATGCGGCATGAGTCCTTTCGGGCTCGTGAGCACGCACAACACACCCAGCGGAATGCCGATCACATAGGCGAAGAAGGTCGAAACGATGGTCATGAGCAGGGTATCCCAGGTACCCTGCGCAAGAAGCATGCCGTAGTTATCGAAGAAGGTTGCAAGGAAATCCATCGCCTAGCACTCCTTTCCCAAAAGCTGACGCGAGGCATCGCTTTGCGGATTCTCGAAGATATCCTGCGTGCGACCCATCTCAACGATGCGTCCATCATCGATGACCGCAACCGTGTCGCAGATCTGCTCCGCCACGAGCAGCGAATGGGTGATGAGCACGAGCGTAACGCCGAGTTCTTCGTTGATATCTTTGAGCAACCGAAGGATCGACTGCGTGGTCATGGTGTCAAGAGCACTTGTAGCTTCATCGCAGAGCATGATCGATGGACGATTGATGAGCGCACGCGCGATCGCCACGCGCTGCTGCTGTCCACCAGAAAGCTGCGAAGGATACTTGTTCGCCTTGTCGGCAAGACCTACCAACTCCAGCAATTCGAGCGCACGCTCGCGCGCTTCAGCCTTGTTGTAGCCCTTATGCAGTTCGAGCGGGAAGGTGACGTTGCGCAGCACCGTTCGCTGTTGGAAGAGCGAGAAATTCTGGAAGATCATACCCACATTCGCACGAAATTCGAGCAGCGCTTTGCCCGTAAGGTTCGTCACATCCACCCCATCGATGATGATCTCGCCTGAAGTAGGACGCTCGAGCAAGTTGATGCAGCGTACCAAGGTCGATTTTCCCGCGCCAGACTGGCCGATGATACCGAAGATGGAGCCATCTTCGATCGTGAGATTGATATCCTTGAGCGCATGATGCTCTTCATCATGCTTCTCGCTCGTATAGGTTTTATAGAGATGTTCGATCTGAATCATGTATACCCTGCGATCGTGTTGTTCCATGAAGCGCCGCACCGCAAAAGCGACAAGCGCAAGTTCTAACTATAGAACAACCCACGTTCACGCGCTGCGAAAATTGTACGGGAATCGCACGGTCAGCTATATCTTAACGATATAGCTGGTAATAACCATCGCCTGGAGCAAGCAGCGAGCTGGAGAAGGGATCCCCCTCAACGAACGCACGCGGCCATTTGAAGTGCAGGTAAGCGCGTTCCTGTTCAAGACGGATGCGACGCGCATCGGAAAGATGGTCATCCTTGATCTTGTTCTTGAAGTGATAGAGCTCGACCTCAGGATCGAACACGATGAAATAGCCTGCCTTGATGACGCGCAAGCAAAAATCGGTGTCTCCGAAATCAAGCTTGAAGCGATCGTCGTAGCCACCTACTTCATCGAGCACGCTCCGGCGGATGAACTGACATGCGCCAGAGACGGCAGAAACATCGTTCGTGCAGGCAAGACGCTTCAGATAGCCGGGCGCCGTACGTGGCAGATCGGTACCGATGGTCGTTGCACCACGCACTGATCCCACGGTGATCCCTGCTTCTGAAACGGTATCGTCGGAAAGCAGAAGCTTGGCACCCACCACCCCCACTTCGGAGCGCTCGCACATGCCGATCCAGCGTTCGAGCGCGCCTTCGGTCTCGAATTCGACCGCCCCATCGAGCAGCAGCACATAGTCGCTTTTGTGAGCTTCGAGCGCTTGCGCGATGCAAGCAGCATAGCCACTCCGTTCGATGATGCGAATGAGATCGACCTCTTCGTGCTTACCCTGAATGCGCCCATAGGTCGAGAACGTCTCGAGCGAAGTGCTCGCATTGTCGACGATGCACACCTGCAGGTTATCGTAGGGGCTCTTCTCGAACAGGCTCTCGATGCACGATTCCAAAAGATAGGGCTGTTCACGATTGACCACGATGACCAGGACAGAAGGAAGCTCAGCGGGCAGCGCATAATTCAAGCGGTAGAGCTCTTCATGGATATCGGAAAGAACGGTCGCTTCGATACCGCGACGTTTCAGATGGTTCGCTACCGCACGGCGCCCGCCACGGAAGTCCTCGTCATGCGCCTCGATGCGTGCCTGGTTCTCGCCTACCGCTTCACGCGGCGCGCGCGCCACATGGTAGAGGATCTGATCGATGCGCTCGATGCTCCCGGTCGTCTCGATCGCCTTGAAGAGCAGATCGTAGACGAGCGCCTCGCGCACGAAGCCGTGAGATCCCTGCAGCTGATCGAGCAATTCTCGCTCGAAGAAGATGAGCGGCCCTGCATAGTTATAGGACAGGAGCAGATCAGGCGAATAGAGCGGCTTGCAGGCAAGTTCGCACAGCATGCCATTCGCATCGAGCACATCATGATGTGCATAGAGAACACGTGCAGGAGCCTCGTCTTCGAGAACGCGACGCTCGTTGATGCGACGCACCACCTCGAAGAGTGCTTCGGGAGCGAGCATGATATCCGGCTTGAGCAGCGCACAATACGAGCCCTTCGCCTCGGCAAGCCCCGCGGCGAACATCTCGTCGGCGCCAAGCGCCTCATCGACCTTCACCCGCGTGAGCGCGCAGGCTCCCCCCTGTTCAAGCCCGAGCGCAGTGAATTCGGCGTCACCATAGTAGCGATCGACCACGATGGCCTCGAACACATTGTAGGTCTGAGCAGCGAGCGCCGCGAGACAACGTGCGAGCAACTCCGCTTCACCCTGCACAAGGGGGATGACCAGCGAAATGAGCGGCTCGTAGGTAAAGGTCGTTCGGCGCTGCTCTGCAAGATCGGCGAGCGTGGCACTATGTAGCAGATACCATGCATCGTAAGCAGGATCGTGCGCCGCATCGACGGTTCGCTCGAAGAAGCGCGCAGCAAGCGGCTCATAGCTCTCGTCGCAGAACATGGCGAACCCGCCCGGCACCACATCGAGCGCATCGCTAGCGAACACGCAAAAATCCTTATCGTCTCGCGGAACGCGCACGGAAAACCCAACGTTGATCCGATTCTCATCGCCAAAGCGGCGCGCAGGCTTGATCTCCTCGAAAAGCGGATAGACAGGCAGCTCTCGTTCCTTGCCATGTGCATCAAGGAAGCGGATCGCCACATCCGCACCTTCGATCTGCGGAAGGTCGATGAGCATCTTCACTACGATCTCGTCCTTGTCATCGACCGCTGCGATGAAGGAGGTGTGCATGCGATCGGAATAGTATTCGCGCTCGATATCGAACATCTGCGCAATGAGCTCGTTCTTCACCACCGAATTGATGCGCGTGCGCCACGTGAGCATATTCGTCTCGATCGTAAGATGCGCACGCCCTAGCGGCGCATCGGCACCGCGGTATTCGTTGAATTCGAGCATGATCTCGCGTTCATCGAAATGCGGCACGATGATCACGAAGTTCGCTGCCGACTGCCCATCGAGCGGATCGAAAGGAAGGAGATGCGCCGGGATCTCGGTACCATCTTTCAGGTGCGCTTCAAGCGTGACGATCGAATCAGCCGAAAGGCGCTCGATGGCGATCTGCGCATAGATCTTGCCATCACCTTGGCACATGGATTCAAGACGAACGTTCATCTTCAGTCTTTCCTCAGCGCGAAATAGGGGTTGTTCGGATCGAGATTGGGGTTGTAGAAGCCATCACCTTTAACGAAGTAATCGGGCCAAAGGTACTGGATGAGCGCCGCCTCGCGCGTACGCTTGATCAAGAAGGCCTGCGAATAGTTGCGCATACGATTGACTGAGCGCGAATGCGTAAGCTTCACATATGGCGTATAGACCGTATAGAATCCCAGCTCACGCGCCTTCAAGCAAAAATCGACATCGGAATAAGCAAGGGAGAAGTCTTCCGTGAAGCCACCCACCTGGTCGAAGACTTCCTTCGAGATGAACATGCACTCACCTGCCACCGCAGAGACGTTGCGCGAGACCGCACAACGGTCGAGATACCCATTCCAGTCGGAGAGCATGTAGCGCGAGATGGGCGTGATGACATGTTCGCCTCCCACCACCAGACCGGCGTGTTCGATGGTGGCATCCAAATAGAGCTTCTGCGGACCCACGATCCCCACTTGTTCGTCTTGGAAATACCCGAGCATCGTCTGGAGCGCGTCGGGCGTAAGGATGCGCGTGTCGTCGGTGATGAAGAAAAAGTATTCGCTCGAAAGCTGCTCGACTGCGAAATTCGCCAGGCGTGCATGGTTGAAGACCCCATCGTAGTGCAGCGTTCTGAAGGTCGAAAAGCGTTCGCGCAAGCGCGTAAGGGTGTCCTTGACATGAGCATCGAGCTTTCCGACTTCGACCACCACGACCTCGAAATTGTCGTAGCTGATCTGCTGATAGAGGCTCGTTACGCAGCGTTCGATCACATCAGCATTGTTCACGGTGTTTAGAACGATCGAAACCTTCGGTGTTTCAGTGAGCACATGGCGAATGCGGTAGCAAAACGGAATATCCAGGCTCAGGACCTCGGCGCTTATCCCCACGCGCTTGCAGTGGGCCACGAGCGCCTTGCGACCCGCTTCCTGATCTTCAGGAGAATGCAACTGATACTCGTACATCTCGGAAGCGAAGCGACGATGACACAGCACGCGCGAGATATGGCAAACGCGCTGCGCCTGTTCACAAGCGCGCAGATTCAGATCGTAAGCGAGCGCTCCTTCGAAGGCAGGGTCGAGCAGTCCGATGCGCTCGAGCAATTCAACGCCATAGATCACGAAATTGCCCAAATAGTTGAACGAACGGAGCAGCTCGGGCGAATACGCGCTGCGCAAGATCGGATGTGAATGATATCCCTGCACATTCACCGTATCGGAATCGCAGTAGATGAGCTCGCAGGTAGGGAACGCATTGATCGTGCGCACGCATTCGAAAAGCGCATTGGGTGCGAGCAGATCATGTGCGAAGAGCGAGCCGATATAGCTGCCTTCCGCTGCGTAGAATGCGGCGTTGATCTTCTCGGGGCGCGAAAGCGCAGGGTCCACATCCACGAGATACATGCGATCGTCCTGGAACACTTCGAGAAGCGAGGAAACGAACGAATCGTCGCCATCCAGATCGACGAAGATCAGCTCCCATTTGCTATAGCTTTGCGTACGGAACGCGTTCATCACATCGTGGATCTGATGGTGTTGGGCATGATCGAGCACGCACACGATACTGATGAGCGGCTCGACCTTGAAGCGGACGGAGACCTGCTCGAAGAGCGTTGGGAGGTCGGCACGCTGATGGGTACGATACCATTCGTCGTAAGCAGGATCGTTATAGGCAGTCCTCGTCTGTTCGGCGAATTCTTCGAGCAGCGCATGCGCGCCCTTTTCGCTCAGCACCTCGAACCCCGGCGCGATCGTACCGGCAGTATCGGTAGCGCAAACGCACATTTCGCCAATAGCCTTAGGGAGCGAGATGGACAGCTCCACGTTGCGACGTTCGAGGGAGCCGAAATCGGATGCATGGGTAACGCTATCCTCGATCACATTGAAGTACGGTTCGAACGGTCGGCCTTCGCCATCAAGGAAATCAAAGGCGATATCGCTCTCTTCGTGATAGGGCATATCGAGCGCCGCGCTCACAAGAAGGCGATCGCCCATATCGAGCGCACGCTTGAACGAGATCTGGATACGGTCGTGGATGAAGCGCTTGCTCAATTGCTCGAGCGCTTCGCTCTGGAACGCGCCGCGACGAATATCGAGACGATTGCGCCAGCGGAAGGCATCCATCTCAAGACCGTTGACACAAAACGATTGCGTCTTCCCTTCAGGTGTGATCGCACGGAACTCGAGTACCCAGCGCTTCACATTGAGCCACGGGAGCACCACCACGAAGAACCTCAGCGCAGGTGAATTCTTCGCATGCGCGCTCGCGAGCAAGTCATCGCGCACGGCGAGCGCAGTGTCGTAGAGCGCGAACTCCATGGCGAGCACATCATCTTCATCGACGAAGGGAAACACATCGCAGGGAATGCGCACGCCATTTTCCGTGGATGCCGAAAGCACCACAGGCAGACCTTTATCGTAGTCGGTGATCTCGGAGAGGATGTAGGCTTTATCACCCGAACGACGCATGATCTTGAACGTAACGTTCATGCTCTCCCCTTCCTTCGCTCACCCTTGCGCACTGCTTGATTCTACTTTAGTGCTTTTGCATCAATGCTTCTCTAAGAAGATCTTTCGCGTGACAAAATTCCAAATAGCCACCAAAACTGTCACGATGACCTTCGCGATACGGTAGTCGATGAACCAAACGCTTACGAACAGCCACATGAAGAGGTCGTTCAGAATGAGCCCGATGATGGAGAGCACGACGAAGATGATGAATTCGCGATGCCGGGACATGTCGTCGCGTCGTTCGAACACGTAGCGCATCGATGCGACGTAATTGAACACGACCGAAACCGTGAAGGAGATGGTGTTGGAGATAAGATAAGGAACGCCGAAGAACTCGGTGAGCGCCACCATGAGCCCGTAGTCGATCAGAAACGCGATCACGCCCACGATGCCGAACTTCATGAATTGCGCGATGAGCTTTTTCACAGTCCCCTCTTCGTTCAGGTCGATCGGAGATTGATCCCCTTTGAAGATCCCCTGGAATTTCCGTTGGTAAAAAACAAGGCCAAAGCAAAAAAGTTACTTTGGCCTCGCGATTCGTTGGTGCCCCCAACGGGAATTGAACCCGTGTTTCAGCCTTGAAAGGGCCGCGTCCTGACCGCTAGACGATGGGGA
>CABQIW010000017.1 GCA_902464295.1 uncultured Eggerthella sp. | reverse complement strand
CTTTCCTATCGCGGGGGAGACGCCGATCTTCCGATCGAGAAGCTCGTTACGGCAGACTCGAAGGAATTCGTGGTAGGCGATGACACCATCCTCATCGCGCAACACGAAACGGTCACGCTCGATGTGGTCATGCAGCGCGAAGAAGAGATCCGCAAGTTCCTCTCCGATCTGCGTGAGAAGAACGACTATGCCTATGTGCTACTGCTCGTTACCGATATCTTCGAAGAGGGCAGCATGTTCATCGTCGAAGGCCTTCACGGGCACATCGACCGCGTGTTCGGCATCGACTCATCCAAGAGCGTGTGGGTGCCCGGCATCCTTTCGCGCAAGAAGCAGGTCGCTGCTCCGTTGCTCGAGCTCTAAGCCTCAGGCGCTATCCTTGCAAAAGAAAAGGCCAGCTCATCTGCTGGCCTTTTTTGTTTGACTGAATTCGGAAGGAACGGCGCGCGTGCTCGTTCGCAACTTCAAACGTTAGTTCATATCCTCGAGCTTGCCGTGCTTCTCATAGCGGGTAAGACGCGAGATCTTGTTATCGTCGTCCACGAACACGACATGCGGAGCATTGGCGGGATCTTTGAACTCTTCTGGCGTCATCTGACAATAGTTCATGATGATCACCTTATCGCCCACATTCACCAAGTGCGCTGCTGCACCATTCAAGCAGATGACTCCACTGCCTGGCTCTCCTGCGATCACATAGGTTTCAAGGCGATTGCCGTTATTGCAATCGGAGATGGTAACGAGCTCGTATTCCATGATGCCTGCGGCTTCCATGAGATCGGAGTCGATGGTGATCGATCCGACGTAATCGAGCTCAGCCTGAGTTACGGTTGCGCGATGGATCTTGCCCTTCAATACATTGAGCAACATGCTGGTGATACCTTTCTTTCAATTCCTATTCGAAATCGTAGAGGTAATTATCAATAAGGCGCGTCGAGCCGATGTACACTGCGATCGCGACCAAGCCGCGCTCAGGTAATGTCTCGACGGGCTGCATATTACCAAGATTAACCACTTCTACATAGTCAATTCTGGCAAGCGGCTCTTCTTCGATCGTCTCGGTAACTGCTTGGGCGACACGAGCGGAATTTCGTTCACCGCCCTCGATCATCTCCTTCGCCTTGAAGATGGCGCGTGAAAGGCAAAGTGCTGCTGCGCGCTCCTCAGCGGAAAGGTAGGTGTTACGGCTGCTCTTCGCCAAACCGTCTTCTTCACGCACGATCGGGCAGCCGACCACTTCGAGGTTCATGTTCAGATCGGAGACCATGCGCATGATGATGGCGAGCTGCTGGGCATCCTTCTGGCCGAAGAACGCCTTATCGGGTTGCACGATGTTGAAGAGCTTGTTCACCACGGTGCATACGCCGCGGAAATGCCCGGGGCGACTTGCGCCGCAGAGCGTGTCGGTGAGCGTCTCCATGACCACGTAGGTGTTGTAGTTCTCTGGATACATCTCTTCGACGCTGGGGTGGAAGACCACATCCACGCCCTTCGATTCAGCGATGCCTGCATCGCGCTCAAGATCGCGCGGGTAGTTGTCGTAGTCTTCATCGGGGCCGAATTGGAGCGGGTTCACGAACACGCTCGTGACCACGCGGTCGCAAGCGCCTCGCGCAGCTTCCATGAGCGACATATGTCCTTCGTGAAGCGCGCCCATGGTGGGGGTGAGGCCGATCGTGAGACCTTCAGCTTTCCACTCGGCAACGCGGGCTTTCATCTCGGCAACAGTGGTGATGATTTCCATGGTTTTCCTGTCTTTCAGAACTTGGATGAATCTAATAGAACGAACCGAATAACGAACTGATTAATACAGTTTATCGAGCACTTCTTCGCCCACGTCTTTGAAGCAATGTTCAGCGGCGGGGAAGGTGTTCGCCTTCACTTCGGCGTCGTAATCTTTGAACGCCTGGGTCATCTGCTCGCCGATGTTGGCGAAGTTCTTCACGAACTTGGGCTTGAAATCGGAGAACAGCGCGAGCATGTCTTGATAGACCAGAACTTGGCCATCGCAGCCAGGTCCTGCACCGATGCCGATGGTGGGGATGGTGATGGTCTCGGAGATCTTGCGCGCCAAGTCGGCCGGGATGCATTCGAGCACCACCGCGAACGCGCCTGCTTCTTCGATGCGCTTGGCATCTTCTAGGATCTCGCGAGCTGCTTCAGCCGATTTGCCTTGCACCTTGTGACCGCCGAACGCGTTGATCGACTGTGGCGTAAGGCCCAGATGCGCACAGACTGGGATGCCTGCATCTACGATAGCGCGGATCTGCTCGCAGACTGCAGCGCCACCTTCGAGCTTCACGGCATTCGCGCGGCCTTCTTTCATGAGGCGGCCTGCATTCGTTACTGCATCATAAACGGAAGCCTGATAGGACATGAAGGGCATATCCGCGATCACGAGCGCATTCTTCGCACCGCGCGCCACGGGAGCCGTATGGTGGATCATGTCCTCCATGGTCACAGAAAGCGTATCTTCGTAGCCCAAGATGACGTTTCCGAGCGAATCGCCGATGAGCAGCGAGTTCACTCCCGCCTCATCCATGAGCTTTGCCGTTGAATAGTCGTAACAGGTGAGCATCGAGATCTTCTCGCCCTTTTGTTTCATCTCCTGAAACGTTGCGACTGTGTTCTTCATACCGACCGTTCCCCTTCGAACGAACCCTGACCTGCCTGCTATAAAAAAATGCACGTATGTTCGGATGGATACTACGTGCATTTACAGCCTCTTTTATCCTCAGTAGAGGAATTGCGCCCATTGTAACAGGGTTTGCCCCCTTAAAGGCAAGGTTTTTCGCAGAATATGGTGAAAAACGTATAGGAAGTAACTACCGATAGAAACGCTCGTGCATGAGGGGCAGGTCGCCCTTGATTTCCGTGCTGCCGTCCACCACCGCAAAACGACCGCTAAGGTATGGATACGCCCGGATGCGTGGCGTTTGACACCCCTATAGCGCAGTGATAGAGTTCATCTTCGCGTCTCGTATGAGTCGCTTTGTTTTTGCGTGCGTAACTGCAGAACGCACACAAAACGAACGTTGGCATGAAGAGTAACGAAAAGGAGTTGAGTCTTGCCTACTATCAATCAGTTGGTCCGCAAGGGCCGCCAGAAGTCGGTGGAAAAGAAGAAGACCCCGGCACTCAAAGGTAACCCCCAAAAGCGTGGCGTTTGCACCCGTGTTTACACCACCACCCCTAAGAAGCCGAATTCAGCACTGCGTAAGGTCTGCCGTGTGCGCCTCGTGAATGGCATGGAAGTCACCGCGTACATTCCGGGCATCGGTCACAACCTCCAGGAGCACTCCATGGTGCTCATCCGTGGCGGTCGTGTTAAGGACCTTCCTGGTGTTCGTTATAAGGTTATTCGCGCTGCGCTCGACTGCGCTGCGGTCGATAATCGCGCTCAGGCTCGTAGCCGCTATGGCGCTAAGAAGCCCAAGAAATAAGCTTATCTTTATTTGTTCACCCAACCTTCATTAAGGTTATTCACTGAAAGGAAGTTATATGCCGCGTCGTGCAGCAGCAGTCCGCCGCGAAGTGCAGCCGGATGCAAAATATAACAACCGTTTGGTCACTCAGCTGATCAATAAGGTTCTCTTGGACGGCAAGAAGTCCGTCGCTGAAGGCATCGTCTATGGTGCTTTCGATATCGTTGCCGAGAAGACCGGTCAAGATCCGATCGCTGTCTTCAAGAAGGCAATGGAAAACATCCGCCCCACGCTCGAGACCAAGTCCAAGCGTGTCGGTGGTGCTAACTATCAGGTGCCGATCGAGGTCAACTCTCGTCGTTCCACCACGCTCGCTATCCGTTGGCTCGTGGATTTCTCGCGCAAGCGCAAGGAGAACACCATGGCTCAGCGCCTCGCGAACGAGATCATCGATGCTTCTGAGAACACCGGCGCAGCCGTGAAGAAGCGCGAAGATACCTACAAGATGGCTGAAGCAAACCGTGCATTCGCACACTATCGTTGGTAGGAGGGAGCGAACATGGCTAATTCAAGTCTCGAAAACACTCGTAACATCGGCATCATGGCTCACATCGATGCTGGTAAGACCACCACTACCGAACGTATCCTCTACTACACCGGCAAGACCCACAAGATCGGTGAGGTCCACGACGGTGCTGCCACCATGGACTGGATGGTTCAGGAGCAGGAGCGCGGCGTAACCATCACCGCTGCAGCTACCACCTGCTTCTGGGAGAAGGACGGTCAGGAGTACCGCTTCCAGATCATCGACACCCCGGGCCACGTCGACTTCACCGCAGAAGTCGAGCGCTCCTTGCGCGTTCTCGACGGCGCGGTTGCCGTCTTCGACGCGGTTGCTGGCGTTCAGCCTCAGTCTGAGACCGTATGGCGTCAGGCTTCTCGCTATGGTGTTCCGCGCATCGCTTACATCAACAAGTACGACCGCGTTGGCGCCGATTTCTTCCATGCGATCGACACTATGCATGATCGTCTTCATGCACCTGCTGTTGCTGCTCAGATCCCGATGGGCGCTGAGGACAACTTCTGGGGCGTTGTCGACCTCGTTACCATGACCGCATGGGACTTCAAGGCTGACGATAAGGGCATGACCTATCCTGAGCCGATGGATGCCATCCCTGAGGAATTCATCCCGGTTGCTGAAGAGCGCCGCCAGATGCTGCTCGAAGCAGCGGCTGATTGCGATGACGACCTGATGGAGAAGGTCCTCATGGAAGAGGAAGTTTCCGTCGAGGAGCTCAAGGCTGCTATCCGCAAGGGCACCATCAACTGCCAGATCCACCCGGTCTTCGTTGGTTCTTCCTACAAGAACAAGGGCGTTCAGGAACTGCTCGACGCCGTTGTCGACTACATGCCTTCTCCGCTCGATGTTCCGCCGATCAAGGGAATCAACCCTGAGACCGACGAGGAAGAAGAGCGCCCTGCAGATCCTAAGGGTCCCTTCGCATCGCTGGCGTTCAAGATCATGACCGACCCGTTCGTTGGTAAGCTCACCTATCTGCGCGTCTATTCTGGTTCGCTCGATTCTGGCTCCTACGTGCTCAACGCCTGCAAGGACAAGAAAGAGCGTATCGGTCGTCTGCTCCAGATGCACTCCAACAACCGCGTCGACATCGATTCCTGTACTGCAGGCGACATCGTTGCTGTTGTTGGCCTGAAAGACACCTCCACGGGTGATACGCTGTGCGACGAGAACGCACCGATCATCCTCGAGTCCATGGAATTCGCTGATCCGGTCATCGACATCGCGGTCGAGCCGAAGACCAAGGCTGAGCAGGACAAGATGTCTATCGCACTCCAGAAGCTCGCTGAAGAAGACCCGACGTTCCGTGTTTCCACGAATCACGAGACCGGTCAGACCATCATCGCGGGCATGGGCGAGTTGCACCTCGAGATCATCGTCGACCGTCTGCTTCGCGAATTCAAGGTCGAAGCTAATGTCGGTAAGCCTCAGGTTGCTTATCGTGAGCGTCCGGGCAAGGAAGTCATGGGTGCTGAAGGCAAGTTCGTCCGCCAGTCCGGTGGTCGCGGTCAGTATGGTCATGCGGTCATCAACATGTATCCGCAGGAGCCGGGCAAGGGCTATGAATTCGAGAACAAGATCGTTGGCGGTGTTGTTCCCAAGGAATACATCCCTTCAGTCGATAAGGGCATCCAGGAGGCACT
Source organism: uncultured Eggerthella sp. (assembly GCA_902464295.1). Taxonomy (GTDB): domain Bacteria; phylum Actinomycetota; class Coriobacteriia; order Coriobacteriales; family Eggerthellaceae; genus Anaerotardibacter. Next base: position 34,988 of record CABQIW010000017.1, on the reverse strand, counting down.
CAACTCTGGCGTTCTCGCAGGCTATCCGGTCGAAGATGTTCGCGTTGAACTCGTCGACGGTTCCTACCACGAGGTCGACTCCTCTGAAGCTGCCTTCAAGGTCGCTGGTTCTATGGCCATCAAAGACGCGCTCAAGAAGTCCAATCCGGTCATTCTCGAGCCTGTTATGAACGTTGAAGTCGAAACTCCTGAAGAGTACACCGGCTTCGTCATGGGCGATATCCCGTCCCGCCGTGGTCTCATCCAGGGTCAGGAGCAGCGTGGCGACGCGATCGTCATCACTGCGAAAGTTCCGCTGGGCAACATGTTCGGCTACGCAACCGACCTTCGTTCCGGTACTCAGGGTCGCGCGGTCTACACCATGCAGTTCGACTCATATGAGCCGGTTCCCAAGAACGTTCAAGATGAAATTATCAGCAAAGCAGGTGGCAATGCGTAAGCCTTCTGGCTTACGTACGCACCCCATAATGGAGGTAAGTTAAGTGGCTAAAGAAAGTATTCGCATCCGCTTGAAGGGTTACGATCATGAGATCGTGGATCAGTCCACGCGCCTCATCGTCGATACCGCACAGAAGACGGGTGCCAAGGTTTCCGGTCCTATTCCGCTGCCGACCGAGCGCAATCTCTATTGCGTCATCAAAGGCCCGCACGTCAACAAGGACTCTCGTGAACAGTTCGAGATGCGCACGCATAAGCGCCTGATCGATATCCTCGATCCGACCCCTTCTACGGTCGATTCTCTCATGCGTCTCGATCTTCCTGCCGGCGTCGATATCGAGATCAAGCTGTAGGGAGTGATATTTGATGATTAATGCTATCTACGGAACCAAAGTCGGTATGACCCAGCTCTTCGACGAAGACGGCACGGTCATTCCTGTTACGGTCATCGAAGCAGCACCGAACACGGTCTGCCAGATCAAGACCACCGAAACCGATGGTTACGAAGCAGTTCAGCTTGGCTTCGGCACCATCAAGGAGAACAAGGTGAACAAGCCCATGGGCGGTCACTTCGCTAAGCATGGCGTTTCTCCTATGCGCCATCTGCGTGAGGTTCGCGTTGACTCTGCTTCCGAGCACGAGCTCGGCGAGAAGGTCACCGTTGCGAACTTCGCAGAGGTGAAGAAGGTCGACGTGACCGGCACTTCCAAGGGCAAGGGCTTCGCTGGTGTTATGCGTCGCTACAACTTTGGTGGCGGCCCTGGTGGACATGGTGCTCACTTCCATCGTGCTCCCGGTTCGATTGGTCAGTGCGCAAGCCCCTCGCGTGTGTTCAAGGGCGTTCGCCTTCCGGGCCACATGGGTTGCGATACCATCACCACCAAGAATCTTGAAGTTGTTCGTGTTGACGAAGATATGAACCTCATTTTGCTCAAGGGCTCTGTGCCCGGCGGCAAAAATGGTGTAGTTCGCATTCGTATGGCTTAAATACACTGCGAAGGAGTTTTTAGATTATGACTACTATTGATGTAAAAAACACGAGCGGCAAAAAAGCGGGTAGCGCTGAACTTGCTGCGAGCGTTTTTGAGATCGAACCGAACATGCATGCCATGCATGAGGTCGTTCGTTCACAGCGCGCAGCGCGCCGTGCAGGCACGCACAACACGCTCACGCGCGGTCAGGTTCGCGGTGGCGGTAAGAAGCCATGGCGTCAGAAGGGCACTGGTCGTGCTCGTCAGGGTACCATCCGTGCTCCTCAATGGGCAGGCGGTGGCACCGTCTTCGGTCCGCATCCTCGTTCCTATGCGTTCAAGGTGCCTTCGAAGGTCATCAAGCTGGCTATGCGCTCTGCGCTCTCTGCTAAGCTCGCCGATAACGAGTTCGTTGTGGTTGATTCCATCACGTTCGACAAGCCTTCTACGAAAGAAGCAGCTGCGATCCTTGCAAAGCTTGGCCTCGACGGCAAGCGCATCACGCTCATCCTTGAGGACGACAACATCAACGGATACCTCTCTTTCCGCAATATCCCTGGTGTTCGCGTGCTTGCAGCATCTGAGCTCAACACCTACGATTTCATCGACAATAAGGCACTCGTGGTAACGAGCGCTGTGCTTGATCGCATCGAGGAGGTGCTTGCATAATGAAGGATCCACGCGAAGTCATCATCCGCCCCATCATTACGGAACACTCCTACGACATGATGGATGAGAACGTCTATACGTTCGAGGTCGCAAAAGATGCCAACAAGGTCGAGATCGGTCAGGCTATCGAAGAGATCTTCAACGTAACGGTCGTTAAGGTGAACACGCTTAACGTCAAGCCGAAGCCCAAGCGCGTGCGCTATCACGTTGGCCCGACCCGCACCTGGAAGAAGGCTATGGTCACGCTCGCTGAAGGCGACACGATCGAGATCTTCGCTCAGTAGAGTAGGCTTATCGGACATACCTTGTCCTTACGGGAGCTGGTTCATACCAGCTCCTTTTTTATGACGAAGGTGACAAACTACCCGGTCGTTCGTCACCTTTTTGCCGGAAAGCGAGAACCGTGAAATTCCCTGCATCATTGCCACAAGGGGCTTACGCCTGAGAGGTGGTTGGGTCGACCCGCTTTCGTTGCTCGATAGCCTGCAATATCTTGCAGGCTATCTCGTGCACTTCGCTCCTTCGGACAACCTATTACGAATTAAGAGTGCGGACTCAGAGTCGTCCAACCACCTCACAGGCTCCGCCCCCTAGCACATGAAGGGTTTGAGACAAGGTGACAAATGCCCGGGTAGTTTGTCACCTTCAAGAGTCTCATGGGTGCTGCTTGCAGGTATATAATGGGCGGAAGATTGGCAGCTTCAAGGAGAGAGACATGCTACACGACATTGCGCCCGCAGCCTATAACAATGATATTTCCTTCAGAGCACCGGTGCTCGAAGATAAGATCATCATCTACCGCGGGAAGCAGGTCCTGGCCTTCGTTGAAGGAAGCACGATGCGCGCACCGCTCTTCGCTGATTTCTTCGATGAGAGCGAACTTGAGAAGCTGCGTGCGATCTATCTGTTCGCGGTGGGCGAAGATGCCTATTTCATGGCAAAAGTCTCCGATGAAGCGATCGATGCGGCGCTCGCGCACCAACCGTATGACGCCTCTTCCGAAATGGGCGGATGGGTCTTCCTCCCATTACAAAAGCTCATCGAGTACCATCCGAAACGGGAGCGCTTCGCATTTATGGTGGGGCATGAGTATTGGAACTGGTACGAATCATCGCAGTACTGTGGACGTTGTGGTGCTAAGACCGAACATGATCGTGTAGAGCGCATGATGCGCTGTCCCGCGTGCGGCCTCATGATCTTCCCGAAGGTGTTCCCGGCGGTCATCGTTGCGATCACGCGTCCTGATGGCAAGGTGCTCGCAACGCGCTATAAAGGACGCCCGTATTCTAACTATGCGCTCGTTGCGGGCTATTGCGAGATGGGGGAGACCGTCGAGCAAACGGTTCATCGTGAAGTAATGGAAGAAGTGGGTTTGCGCGTGAAGAACTTGCGCTATTACAAAAGTCAGCCCTGGCCCGATTCAAGCTCGCTTCTCTTCGGCTTCTTCTGCGAACTCGAGGGCGATCCTGAGATTCGTCTCGATGAACATGAGCTCTCGTTCGCAGAGTGGCTCGACCGTGAAGAGCTTCTTACTGATAACGATCACTCTCTCACGCGCGAGATGATGGGCGTGCTGCGCGAACATCGCGAGACCGATTTCTGCATCGTTGAGGCAATGGCACAAGCTTAGCTAAAAGCGAATGCGCGTCGAAGGGTCGACCACGCTTGCGCAAATGCGCGGCTAGAAGAACTTTCTCGTACGGGGAACGAACGTATCCTCAAGAGCATCTTCGCCGCCCACAATCTCGTTCAGCTCGGTGGTAATGGCATCCTGGCGCATGTGATTGTAGAGCAAGTGCAGCTCAGAGAGGATATCATCAGCGTTGTCGGTCGCACTGCGCATGGCGATCTGGCGCGCGACCTGTTCACCCGCCGCTGAATTGATGAGCATGTAATAGAGATAGCCTGCCAGGTATTCAGGCAGAAGGCGCTCGAGCACATAGGCGCGATTCGGTTCGTAGTTGATGCGACCCATCAAGTTCTTCAGTCGTGGATCCTTCTCGCTGATGCCGCCGGAAAAACGCACATGGTGTGGATCGAACGCGGCCATGTCGATCGGCATCAAGCGCCATTCCACGGGAGTCTGCGAAAGAATCCCGTGATGGTGGTTGTAGAGCGCGAAAGCTTCGTCAAGTTCGTTCGCAAGGTAGTATTCGACCAGGTAATCCGCTATTGCATCAGCTTGTTCGATGGTGGGCGAAGCTGATTGATCGATGAATGATTGGATCGGCGTATAGCCTTTATGCTTGAAGAAGTTCACCGCGACCTTGCCACAGAGGATCAAGCTCACCTGCTTGCCTTCTTGCTCACAGGTTCGCACGCGCTTCTCAGCGAGACGTAATACGTCGTTGTTGAAATGTCCGCACAGTCCGCGATCGGAAGTGATGACGATGATGGCGCTATGCCGTATATCATCGTGGGGAGTGGCAAGCGGAACAGGATCGGCATATTCCTCAGCCATGTTCGTGAGCATCTCGCGCATGACGCGCGCATAGGGCTCAGCGCGCGAGACGCGCCGTTGGGAACGATAGATCTTCGTTTTCGCGACCATCTCCATGGTGGAGGTGATCTTGCGTGTCGAGGCGACCGAAGAGATTCGACGAGATATGTCGTGCAGGTTTCCCATGCGCCCTTCCTGTGTTCCGTAGCTTCATGCCTTAGCGTAGCAAAAAACGAGCGCGTTTTGCCTTCGTTGGATAAGTTGTAATTTGCCACCTGGTTTTGTTGTAGAGTGAATACGACAAAACCATACCTTATGGTGAAATTTCTTGAGCGCGAAGACAGGAGGAAGCGCAATGTATACCTTGAAACCACGGTCAACGCCGCTTCCTTCTCAAGGAGAAGCAGAGACAGCCAAACAGGAGAGCGAACAGCCTGCCACGCCGCAGTTTCGCGACATCACCGAAGACGACGATGGTTATCACCCTTATGCCGATACTCCCGACACACGCCCGCTTTTCGAACCCAACCCCTGGGATTAGGTGACAAACTACCCGACTCTAGCACATAGTCGCGTTCGCCTGGCTCGATCAGCGGAGAGGGTGAGGCAGCGAGGTGACTCTTTTCCGACTAACTTCGTTTTAATAAAACCCGAGAAAAGCAGCGACGCATGAGCGAATCAGTTTATCTGATTCGCGAACAGGGAAGCGGGGAACCTCGTGTCTCGCGCTCTCCGCTGATCGAGTAACCATCTTCAGCGTTTGAGATTCGTGCCGTTCATCGTACCGCTTACCCGTTTATAACGAACTGCGAAAATTATTCTTGAAACCGCGCGGACACACCCGTATACTTTTCATTTGCGTCTGACTCTGTATGGATACACCCGGACGCGTGGAAACTCGGAATCGTCGGTTTCTTTCTCCCAAAAGAAGCCTTGGCGGTGATGGAGTCCACACAAGCAAAGAGGGTTGAGCAATTCGGCTCTGCCCGTAGAAAGGAAAAAAATGGGAGTTAAACAGTACAAGCCCACAAGCCCCGGCAGGCGCTTCCAGACTGTTTCCGATTTTGCTGACATCACCAGCACTACTCCGGAAAAGTCTCTTCTGCGTCCTCTGCCTAAGAAGGCTGGTCGTAACAATAACGGCCGTATCACCACCCGCCATCAGGGCGGCGGCGTGAAGCGCCGTTATCGCGTGATCGACTTCAAGCGCAACAAGGACGGCATCCCCGCTAAAGTTGCCACCATCGAATACGATCCGAATCGTTCTGCGCGCATCGCACTGCTCCACTATGCAGACGGCGAAAAGCGCTACATCCTCCATCCGCGTGGCCTGAATGTTGGCGAGACCATCATCTCCGGCACCGATGCGGACATCAAGCCCGGCAACGCACTGCCGCTTTCCGCTATTCCTGTTGGTACGCTCGTCCATGCGGTTGAGCTCCAGCCGGGCCGCGGTGCTGCACTTGCTCGCAGCGCTGGCACCAGCATCCAGCTCATGGGTAAGGAAGGCGATTATGCTATCCTGCGCATGCCTTCTTCCGAAATGCGTCGTGTGCTCGTTACGTGCCGCGCAACCGTTGGCGAAGTCGGCAACGCTGAGCACAGCAACATCAAGATCGGTAAAGCTGGTCGTAATCGCTGGAAGGGCATTCGCCCGAGCGTTCGCGGTACGGTCATGAACCCGGTCGACCATCCGCACGGTGGTGGCGAGGGCAAGAACAAGTCCTCCGGTCGTCATCCGGTCACCCCATGGGGCGTTCCCACCAAGGGCCATCGTACCCGCAACCCCAAGAAGGCTTCGAGCCGCTTGATTATCCGTCGTCGCAAGAAGTAGCGCTTTAGGTTTGAGGAGAAACATTGAGTAGAAGTTTGAAAAAAGGCCCCTTTGTTGAGCCGCGCCTGCTCGAACGCATCATTGCGATGAACGAATCAGGCGATAAGCACGTCATCAAGACTTGGTCTCGCTCATCGACCATCTTCCCAGAAATGGTTGGTCACACCATCGCTGTTCATGATGGTCGCAAGCATGTGCCGGTCTACATTTCAGAATCTATGGTCGGTCATAAACTTGGAGAATTCGCTCCAACCCGCACCTTCCGCGGTCACGACAAATAAGAAAGGGTGAAACATGGAAGCTAGAGCAATAACTCGCTATGTGCGCGTTTCACCTCGTAAGGCACGCATCGTGCTCGATCAGATTCGCGGCAAGAACGTAGTGAAGGCACAGGAGACCCTGCGCTTCACCAATCGTGCGGTTGCAGAGATCATCGAGAAAACGCTTAACTCTGCGGTTGCTAATGCAGCGCAGAAGGGTCTCACCAACCCCGATCGTCTCGTGGTGAGCGCCTGCTACGCCGACGAAGGCCCCACCATGAAGCGCATTCGTCCGCGTGCAAAGGGTTCGGCATCCCGTATCCGTAAGCGCACCAGCCACATCACCATCATCGTATCTAACGGAGAGGAGGCATAGTATGGGTCAGAAAGTTAGCCCTACCGGCTTCCGTCTCGGTATTACGGAAGACTGGCGTAGCCGCTGGTATTCAGATAAAGACTATGCGAAAAACCTTGAGAACGACCTGGCTATCCGCAAGTTCCTGAACAAGCAGCTTGCCCATGCCGCAGTATCGCGCGTCGAGATCGAGCGTGCGGGCGACAAGATCAAGGTCATCATCACCACGTCGCGTCCCGGTGTGGTCATCGGTAAGAAGGGCGCCGAAGTCGACGCTCTTCGCAAGAAGCTCAACGAGATCGCAAACGGCACCGTTTCGGTCGAGGTCGTTGAAGTGAAGCGCCCCGAACTCGATGCTGTGCTCATCGCTCAGTCCGTTGCAGAGCAGCTCGAGAATCGTGTCGCATTCCGTCGCGCAATGCGCAAGGCGGTCCAGTCCGCTATGAAGAGCGGTGCTAAGGGCATCCGTATCCAGTGCTCTGGTCGTCTCGGCGGTGCTGAGATGAGCCGTCGTGAGTGGTACCGTGAAGGCCGCGTGCCTCTGCACACCCTCCGCGCGAAGATCGACTATGGTTTCGCTACGGCTGCAACCACCATGGGTTCGATCGGCATCCAGGTTTGGGTCTACCACGGCGAAGTGCTCCCGGGTCAGAAGGCTCCGCAGCCTGCACTCGAAGGTTCCTCGCGTCCTAATCGCGGCCGTCGTCGCAACAACGACAGGGGTGATAAATAATGTTAGTACCAAAGCGTGTTAAGCACCGTAAGGTGCAGCGTGGTTCGATGAAGGGCAACGCCAAAGGTGGCACCAAGCTCAACTTCGGATCCTGGGGCATTCAGGCACTCGATCGTCATTGGATCACCAACCGTCAGATCGAAGCTGCTCGTATCGCAATGACCCGTCGCATGAATCGTACGGGTAATGTTTGGATCACGATCTTCCCCGACAAGCCCATCACCAAGAAGCCTGCTGAAACCCGCATGGGCAAGGGCAAGGGTAACCCAGAAGGTTGGGTAGCTGTTGTGAAGCCCGGTCGTATTATGTTCGAGATCGACGGCGTTGATGATGAAACCGCACGTGATGCACTCCGCCTTGCAATCAACAAATTGCCCATCAAGTGCAAGATCGTCAAGCGTGAAGAAGGGCAGGAATAAATGAAAGCAGTAGAGATCCGCGCACTTTCGGCTGACGATCTTCAGTCGAAGCTCAAAGAAGCGCGCGCAGAGCTTTTCAATCTGCGTTTCCAGATGGCAACCGGTCAGCTCGATAACACTGCCCGTGTCAAGGAAGTTAAGAAGGACATCGCTCGCATCCAAACCGAGATGCGCGCCCGTGAGATGAGCGCATAGCTCACGCGAACTGTTAGAAAGGTAGAGAATAATGGCTGAAGAACGCAATTCTCGTAAAGTTCGCCAGGGCGTGGTTGTAAGCGCATCTGGTGACAAGACCTGTGTTGTTGAAATCATGGAACGTAAGCCTCACCCGGTCTACGGCAAGATGGTGAACAGCACCAAGAAGCTCCACACGCATGACGAGAACAACGAAGCAGGCGTGGGAGACGTTGTAACCGTTATGGAGACCCGTCCTCTGTCGAAGCTGAAGCGTTGGCGTCTCCTCGAGATCGTAGAGAAGGCTAAGTAGTAACGCTCGTTACCGCTTAGCTATCATCGAAAGGGATAAGCACATGATTCAAATGCAGAGCATGCTTTCCGTTGCCGATAACTCCGGCGCACGTAAAGTGCAGTGCATCAAGGTCCTCGGTGGCTCTAAACGCCGTTACGCCGGTCTTGGTGATGTTATCGTTTGCAGCGTTAAAGAAGCAATGCCGAATGGCAACATCAAAAAAGGCGAAGTCGTCCGCTGTGTGGTCGTCCGCGTGAAGAAAGAAGTTCGTCGCAACGACGGCAGCTATATCAAGTTCGACCAGAACGCTGCGGTGCTCATCGATGCCAATGGCGCTCCGAGGGGCACGCGTATCTTCGGTCCGGTCGCACGTGAGCTTCGCGATAAGAAGTACATGAAGATCGTGTCTTTGGCACCGGAAACGCTGTAAGGGGGTTAAGGACATGAAGATGAACGTCAAAAAGGGCGATCGCGTACGCGTTCTCACTGGTAAAGATGCTGGTGCAGAAGGTGTCGTTCTGGAGGCCTACCCGCAGAAACAGTGCGTCAAGGTCGAGAAGGTCAACGTGGTCAAGAAGCATCTCCGCCCCACGCAGGCTAATCCTTCGGGTGGCATTTCTGAGATGGAAGCACCGATCCACGTTTCCAACGTCGCGGTCATTTGCCCGGATTGCAAGAAGCCCACGCGCATCAACAATCGTCGTGAGAACGGCAAGAAGATTCGCGTGTGCAATAAGTGCGGCAAGGACATCGATTAGAAGTCCCGAATGCACCTCTTCTTACCGCTTTCTTCGAACACTTCGTTGGACGAAGCCAACTCGGTTCGAAGACACGATAATAAGAGGCACCTCGGAACTTCTAAAGTAGGAAGCATCCTTAAACTTTGAAATAAGGAAGCATTCCAACATATTTAAAGCTCGCTGAAGCTGAACAGCAGAGGTGGGATATGGCCCTTGAGACACCTCAAGGGACGCAGGGTCGGAAATCCTGCGTTTAATTCATCGAAGAAAGGTAAGCAAACTATGGCTACTCCTCGTTTGAAGGAAAAGTACAACAACGAAGTGCGCGACAAGCTCTACAAAGAGCTCGAGCTCACCAATGTCAATCAGGTTCCCCGTCTCGAGAAGATCGTCGTCAACATGGGTGTCGGCCGTGCGGCTGGCGATTCCAAGTTGCTCGATGGTGCTATCGCGGACCTGCGTGTCATCACCGGTCAGCAGCCGATGGTCACTCGCGCAAAGAAGTCCATCGCAGGTTTCCATCTGCGTGAAGGTCAGGCAATCGGTGCGAAGGTCACCCTTCGTGGCGATCGCATGTGGGAATTCTTCGACCGCCTCATGTCCACTGCACTTCCTCGCGTGCGTGACTTCCGCGGTTTGAACCCCAAGAGCTTCGATGGCCGTGGAAATTACACCATGGGTCTTAATGAGCAGCTGATCTTCCCGGAAATCGAGTACGATAAGGTCGATCACACGCGTGGTATGGACATCACGTTCGTTACCACGTCGGAGAACAACGAGGGTGCTAAGGCGCTTCTGGATGCGCTGGGCTTCCCTTTTAAGAAGAATGCCTAAACTCAAACAAGAGTTGGTAATAAGAAAGAAGGATTTGAATGGCTAAGAAATCGATGATCGCCAAATCAAAGCGAGTACCGAAGTATTCGACTCGGCATCACAACCGCTGCAGCCGCTGTGGGCGTCCCCATGGCTACTATCGCAAGTTCGGTCTGTGTCGTATCTGTCTTCGCGAACTTGCTAACCGAGGCGAACTTCCCGGCGTGACCAAAGCTTCCTGGTAAGCATCAGTCAAGTTCGATCACGTGCTGAGTGTCGAGAGTCAAGGCGTGGTCACTAAGGGTGCCTGCGAACCGGCTTTTCGTCTCATCAAGAACAAAGGAGAAACAAAACAATGAGCATGAACGATCCTATTGCAGATATGCTTACGCGCGTGCGTAATGCGAACTCTGCAGGCAAGCTTACGGTTTCCATGCCGTCGAGCAAAAAGCTTGTCGAAATTGCCCGCATCATGCAAGAAGAGGGCTACATCACTGGCTACGAAGTGGAAAGCGCAAATCCGCGCGACATCCTTGAGATCACCCTCAAGTATGGCGAGAAGAAGGCGCGCACCATCCGTGGCATCAAGCGCATTTCCAAACCAGGTCTTCGAATCTACGCTGGCAAAGATGAATTGCCGCGTGTTCTGGGTGGTTTGGGTACTGCGATCATTTCAACGAGCAAGGGCGTAATGGCCGACCGCGATGCACGTAAGAACGGCATCGGTGGCGAAGTCATCGCTTATATCTGGTAGGAAGGGAGAAATACTGTGTCACGTATCGGTAAAATGCCCGTCACTATTCCTGCCGGAGTAGAAGTTAAGGTCGATGGCCAGACCGTTACGGTCAAAGGCCCCAAGGGCGAACTCACCCGTACCTTCAACGACATGATGGATATCAAGGTCGAAGGTAATGAAGTAATCGTCGAGCGTCCGGACGATAGCCGCGAAGCAAAGAGCTTCCATGGTCTTACGCGTACGCTCATCAACAATATGGTTCAGGGCGTTTCTAAGGGTTATTCCAAGAAGCTCGAGCTGGTAGGCGTTGGCTATCGTGCAGCGCTCAAAGGCAAGGATCTCGAGATCCAGCTTGGTTTCTCGCATCCGGTCGTTGTCGTGGCTCCGGAGAATATCACCTTCGAAGTTCCCAGCCAGACTGAGATCATCGTTAATGGCATCAGCAAAGAGCAGGTTGGCCAGGTTGCTGCAGACATTCGCAAATGGCGCAAGCCCGAACCTTACAAGGGCAAGGGTATTCGCTATGAAGGCGAATATGTACGTCGCAAGCTTGGTAAAGCTGCTAAGTCTGAGTAAAGACGCACAAGCTAGGAAAGAAGGAATTTAAGCATGAAAAAGCTTCAAAAGAAACAAGCCGGCTTGCGTCGCCGCCACACCCGTGTCCGCGGCAAGATCTCCGGCACGGCAGAGCGTCCTCGTCTTTGCATCACCCGCTCTAACGCGAATATGTACGCTCAGGTTATCGACGATGTTACCGGCAAGACCATCTGCGCTCTTTCAACGCTCGGTCCCGATTTCAAGAAGACGGGAAAGGCTGGCGCAACGGTCGAAGGTGCTGCAGAGCTCGGTAAGCTGATCGGTAAGAAAGCACAGAAGAAAGGCGTCACCGAAGTGGTCTTCGATCGCGGTGGCAACCTCTATCATGGTCGCATCCAGGCTGTTGCCGACGGTGCCCGTGAAGCAGGCCTGAAGTTCTAAGAGAGGGTAGAGGTAAATGGCTCGTAAACAAGAAAACAAGGCAGACGTTCCTGAGCTCGAAGAACGTGTTGTCTATATCAATCGTGTATCCAAGGTAGTCAAGGGCGGTCGTCGCTTCGCTCTCACTGCATTGGTCGTCGTCGGCGATGGCAACGGTCGCGTTGGTGTTGGCATGGGCAAGTCCCAAGAAGTGCCTATCGCGATTCGCAAAGGCATCGACGATGCGAAGAAGAATATGTTCACTGTTCCGCTTACGCCGGAAAAGACGCTTCCGCACGAGATCCTCGGCATCTATGGCGCTGGTAAGGTGCTCCTGAAGCCGGCTGCTCCTGGTACTGGCGTTATCGCCGGTGGCCCGGTTCGTGCAGTCCTCGAGCTTGCAGGCGTCACCGATGTCCTTACCAAGTCTCTTGGTACCGACAATGCTATGAACATCGTCAAGGCGGTTGCTGCTGGTCTTCAGGAAATGCAAGATCCTGAAGAGGTTGCTAAGCGTCGTGGCATGTCCGTTGCAGATCTCTATGGTTGGAAGGAGAAGAACTAATGGCTAACGCTAAAAAGACTCTCCGCATCACGCAGGTCAAATCTGCGATCGGCAAGAAATACGATCAGGGGAGAACGCTCAAGGCGCTCGGTCTCGGTAAGATCGGTCGCAGCGTTGATCAAGTCGACAATCCGTGCGTGCGCGGCATGATCTTCAAGGTCAAGCATCTCGTCGAAGTCGAAGAGATCAAAGCGAAATAACAACTGATGGTCGGTGTGCAAAAGCACTCCGACCTTTCAGCATTTTTAAGTCTGCCGACTAGCGAGCTGTCGGCCTCTGTGAGAACAGAGATAGCGAAACAAAAAAGGAGAAACAAACACATGGAACTCAAAGATCTGAAGCCAGCTGAAGGCTCGAAGCGCAATCGTAAGCGCGTCGGTCGTGGTCCTGCGTCCGGCAATGGTAAGACCGCTGGTCGCGGCATGAATGGTCAGAAGTCTCGTGCTGGTGGCGGCAAAGGAGCCGGCTTCGAAGGCGGACAGACTCCTCTTGCACGTCGTCTTCCGAAACTTCCCGGTTTCCGTAACTTCAATCGTGTGGAGTATGTTCCGGTAAATGTTTCCCGTCTTGATGCGAAGTTCAACGCAGGCGATCTTGTCGATGCTGACACGCTCTATGCGGCAGGTATCATCAAGAACACCACCGATCCTATCAAGGTCCTGGGTGATGGTGAGATCACGAAGGCGCTTACCGTTCGTGTCGATAAGGTTTCTGCTTCTGCAAGAGCAAAGATCGAAGCAGTCGGAGGAAAGGTTGAGGCACCTTGCTAAATTCGCTGGTACAAGCGTTCAAGGTTCCCGAGCTGAGGAATAAGATCCTCTTCACGCTCGGTATTCTTGCGCTCTATCGACTTGGCGCCTACATTCCTGTTCCTGGCATTCCCTTCCATGCGTTCGCTGATGCCTTTTCTGAGCAGGGAGTCGGTATGGCGATGCTCGACCTCTTCACGGGCGGTGCATTGTCGAACTTCTCCGTGTTCGCACTCGGCATCATGCCCTACATCACCGCATCGATCATCATGCAGCTGATGCAGGGTGTCATCCCCGCAGTTGGGCGCTGGGCGCGTGAAGGCGAAACGGGAAGGCGTCGTATCACCCAGGTCACGCGTTACCTCACGCTTGGTCTTGGTCTTATCAATGCGGTCGGCTACCTGCTGTTGTTCAAGTCGGCATCGTACGGCATCGTATTCAGCCCTGAGGTGCCTGGTTTCTTGAGCGATTTCTTGGTCGTCTTCACCTTGGTTGTCGGCACGGCGATCATCATGTGGATGGGTGAGCTCATCACGCAGCGTGGTGTTGGTAATGGCATGTCGCTCATCATCTTCACTTCGATCGTTGTTTCGGTTCCTTCTGCGATCTTCTCGTCGATCAACCTTCAGTCCGATCTGGGCATGGGTATCGCGACCACTGTGTTCATCCTGCTCATCGTGCTCATCAGCATCCCGGCGATCATTTTCGTCGAGCGTGCACAGCGCCGTATCCCGGTCAGTTATGCTAAGCGTGTTCAAGGACGCAGGATGATGGGCGGTCAGAGCTCATACCTTCCGTTGAAGATCAATGCTGCTGGCGTTATCCCGATCATCTTCGCAAGTTGTTTGATCTATTTCCCGGCGCAGATCGCAGCACTGTTCAACATCGACTGGCTCAACGTGGTCGCTAATGCCATTTCGGCAGGTCCGGTCAACTGGATCATGACCGCGCTTCTTATCGTGTTCTTCGCATACTTCTACACGTCTATCGTGTTCAATCCGAATGACACGGCAGAGAATCTCCAGAAGCAAGGCGGATTCATCCCCGGCATTCGTCCAGGCGCTAATACGGTGCAGTACATCAAGAATGTCCTGCGTCGCGTTACCCTGCCAGGCGCGATCTTCATCGCGATCATCGCAGTCGTGCCTTCGATCTTCTTCTACTTCACCAACAACACGCTCATTCAGGCGTTTGGCGGTACTTCGATCCTCATTATGATCGGCGTTGCGCTCGATACTATGAGTAAGATCGAATCGCAGCTGAAGATGTACAACTACGATGGCTTCTTCAAATAAACTGGCGTGATCTCCTAAGAGAGTTCATCACAGGAATAAACCCTTCTTCAGTCATTTTATGAAGCACTGGAGAAGGGTGCTTTTATAAAGGGTTTGGGGATAAAACGATTGAAAGGATTAGATAATGAATATCGTTTTGTTAGGCGCTCCTGGTGCTGGTAAAGGTACGCAGGCCGCCAAGCTCGTGGAAAAGTATGGTTTTGCTCACATTTCCACTGGCGACATCCTCCGCGCAGCGGTGAAGAACCAAACACCGCTCGGAATCGAAGCTAAGAAATACATGGACGCAGGCGATCTCGTTCCCGATGAGCTCGTGATCGGTCTCGTGAAGGAGCGCTTGAAGGACGATGACACCAAGGCTGGTTTCATCCTCGATGGCTTCCCGCGCACCTCTGCTCAGGCAGTCGCGCTTTCGACCGAGCTTGCTGAGCTCGAGCGCCCGCTCGACGCGGCGTTGCTCGTTGATGTCGATAAAGAAGTCATCATCGGCCGTTTGACCTCGCGTCGCGTTTGTCGCGACTGTGGCTACATTGGTACGGAAGCTGATAAGGTCTGTCCGAAGTGCGGCGGCGAAATGTATCAGCGCGACGATGACAATGAAGCTACCGTACGCAATCGTCTCGATGTTTATGAAAGCTCCACGGCTCCGCTCATCGACTATTATCGCGGTTGCGGCTTGCTCATCGAGATCAACGGCGATCAAGATCCTGAAGTTGTCTTTGCTGATGTTCAGAAGGCGCTCGATCTGTAAGCTACGGTAAAGATATAAGGGTCACGCCCCTAAAAGTAAAAAGCCTTCGAAGCAGTGATCCATTCCGCGCTCATGAGATCGGAATGGCCTCTCATCTGCTTCGAGGGCTTGTATTGTTATGAAGCATTTTCTCTCTCAACATAACCAAACCGAGGATCGTCTGCAGGCGTTGCGCAGCGTGCTGACGTTCTGCTTCGGCATCGGCTATATCGCCAATGTCTTTCTTGCGCAAGCTCTTCTTGCGCTGATCAACACGATCATGCTTGTTCTCGCAGTGATCTTAAGCTTCATCGCTACGAAGGGTTCGACGCGCCTGATTGCCGCTGTCCTGTTCTTTATTGGTGCATTTTTACTCATTTACGCGCAAGCTCCGCTCGATGTTTGGGAAAAAGCGCTCTTGGAGAACGGCTACCTGCTGGCGATGTTCATCATGGTTCCGCTCATCAGCTTGCCGGTGCGCTACGGCGGCTACAACGAATCGCTTGAGGCTTTATTCGAGCGCTTTGGGAACAGTGAGAGCCGCTTCTATGGCCTTGTGAGCGTGATGACTGCGTTTCTCGGTGTGCTCGTAAGCATCGCTTCCGTTCCGCTGACCTGCGAAGTTGCTCGTTCGAGTCGCTTCGCTGGCAATGCTCGCGTGCTTGCGACCGCGCTCAGCCGCGGGTTCATCACGTGCCTTTTCTGGGCACCCACCACTGCCACCATCGCGCTCTCGCTGCAACTTACCGGAGCCGACTGGCTCTCGGTGTTGCCATTCGGTCTGCTCTTCGCGATCGTGGCTGGCTTCATCGGCTGGGTCATGACAACCCTCCGCGAGCGTTTCAACGTCGAGCGTTTCCGCGCGCAGGATTCTTCAAATGAGGGTAACGGCGCTCCTATCGATACCGATCCTGATATCAACCCGTCTCTTTCATCAAGGCAGGGGGAGGGCACCAAATCATCACAGTCTGGTACGCTCGATCACAAGAAGATCGCCGAGTTGATCCTCTTCTCTGTGCTCTACATCGTTGCAGTCATGCTGGTCGGGCAGTGCCTCGGTATCTCGATCATCGTAGCGGTCGCCTTGATGTCGATCCTTGTTCCGATCGTCTGGATGGCGGCTATCAAACGCACGGTGCTGTTCAAGCAAAAGGTGAAAGAGGAATACGTTGCGGTCAAGCTTCCCAATGTTAAGGGGCAGATGATCCTCTTCACGGCGGCTGGCGTCTTGGCTTCGGGAATCAGCTATTCGGGTGTGGGGGAGATGGCGGTGACGGCTCTGCTGCAGGTCACGAACGAAGGAGTGCTTGCGGTGACCATCCTGGTCATGGCGCTCGCTTTAGCTTGTTCAGCCTTCGGCGTGCACCCGCTTGTCTACACCACGGTGATCGGTGGTTCCTTAAGCGCCGCGCAGCTAGGAGTTAGCCCGGTGTATCTGGCGCTGCTCCTTGCCATGGGTTGGGCGCTCGGCAATGCAGTGTGCCCCACTTCGGCGAACACCATCGCAGTCTCGCAGTTGGTCGAACGTTCTCCCTTCAAGTTGGCCTTGAACTGGAATGTAGCGTATGTGCTGGTGAGCACGGTGGTCTTAGTCGCGCTATTGTGGCTGGGACATTGCATGGTATTGTTGTAAGAAAAGCGAGGGAGCAGGGAGCAGTATGGCATTCGACTACAAGAAAGAATACAAGGACCTCTACCAACCTTCGAAGAAACCATCACTCATCACGGTTCCGCCCATTAACTATGTGGCGGTGCGTGGCAAGGGCGACCCGAACGAAGAGGACGGTGCCTACAAACAGGCACTTCAACTTCTCTACGGAATCTCGTTCACTATCAAGATGTCTCCCAAATCGGATGCTGAACTGCCCGGATATTTTCCCTATGTTGTTCCACCTTTGGAGGGCTTCTGGTCGCTGTCGGGCGCCGGTGGCTTCTTCGACCCCACGCGCAAAGATGAATTCGAATGGATCAGCTGCATTCGACTGCCTGAATTCGTCACGAGTGAAACGTTTTCATGGGCTAAAGAAGAAGTGGCGCATAAGAAAGGGATCGATGTTTCAGCGGCTGAGTTCTTGACCATCGATGAAGGGTTCTGTGTGCAACGACTCTACATGGGTGCTTATGATGACGAACCGCCTGCAATCGAAGGTTTGCATGAATTCGCACATGAGCAGGGCTATCGGATCGACCTGAGCGATGCACGCCGCCACCACGAGATCTATCTTTCTGATCCCAGGCGTGTTGCGCCCGAGCGCTGCAAAACGGTCATCCGCCTCCCGATTGTCAAGTGTGCGACAGAATAGAAGGCAATTGCGCTACAGTCCTGTTCATAGTAGCTCTTGCCCAGCGTTTATCTCCGAGCGTCCTTCGAAGGCTAAGGTGCGCTTTTGTTTCTGCAGGGGTTCTTTTACAATGAATCTCAATGGATTTTGAATATCACATAAACCGTCATCGCGAGCAGGTCAGCAAAGGTCTGAAGCTCGCGCGCAATGTGCTCGTTATCGTGCTGATCGCGCTGTTTCTTGAAGTGTTTCTCTTCAATATTAATCACTATCGATCGAGCGGATACGAGACGATTTCGCTCGACGATGAGCTCACCTTCACTGAGACAAAGGGCGAATCGTATCGCATAACGGCTGCGAACCATCTTTTCGAGATCCACGATCTCAATAAAGAGGTCAAGAACATCCACATCGAATTCGACCAAGCGCAACCCGCTCAAGTGGTCCCGATACAGATCAACTTCACGGATTCGGCGCATGAGTCGTATTTCTACGACACCGAATTCACGGCAGGTATCCCGCTTGTGGATGTCTCAACGAACAACTGGCAAAGCCAATACATCTATCTTGAGACAACAGGCTACGTCGATGATCTGCGTATCGATTTCGGCGATAGCGAAACGCTCTATCCGCTGGTGCTCAAGTCGCTCACGATCAACGCCCCTGAGCCGTTCTTCTTCAACAACCTGCGCTTCATGCTGGTGCTCGGCGTCCTCCTCCTTATCTATTGCTTCCGCCCGAAGTCTGCCATCTATCGCATCTTCATCGTCAAACACGAGCGCAAGGCGAAGGCGGGCATCATCGCAACAATGCTCGTGGAGATCGCGCTCGTTTCGAGCTTCATCCTCATGGGCTCGAACTTGGTGGGCGTGGCAACCTCAAGCTACAACTCAGGATCGTGGGACGGTAAATCGCCCGTCACGTTCTTCGAGGTGGGCGGCGACAACGCGCAGCAATATGCAGAGCTCGCGAAATCCATGACGCGGGGTGAGCTCTACTTGGAAGAAGAGCCGCCCGAATGGCTCGTCAAGATGGACAACCCCTACGATAAGAGCGCGCGCGACGAATTCCAGAAGGCTACCGGCGAAGAACCGCTCTTCGACGTGGCCTATTACGATGGCCACTACTACGTCTACTTCGGTGTGCTGCCCGTGCTCATCTTCTACCTGCCGTTCTATTTGATAACGGGCGCGAACTTCCCGACCGCGATCGGGGTGCTCATATGCTGCATTCTCTTCATCGCTGGCTGCACGGCACTGCTCCATCGCTTCGCGCGCTTCCACTTCAAACGGGTGAGCCTCGGTTTGTTTCTGCTCTTGCAGATCCCGCTCATCTTCTGTTCGGGTATGCTCTATCTCGCGAAGTTCCCTACGTTCTATTCGCTGCCTATTATCATGGCGCTCGCGCTGGTGGTGTGGGGCCTTTACTTCTGGATGCGCGGAAGAACGAGCAAACGAGCAGGGAAGTGGTACTTGGCAGGATCGCTTTGCATGGCGCTCGTGGTCGCGTGTCGCCCGCAGTTCCTTGTCTTCTCGCTCCTAGCCTTCCCGCTGTTTTGGCGTAAGTTCATCACTTCGCGCTATATCACCACCCGAAAGGGCATGCGCGAGTTCGCTTGCCTGATTCTGCCCTACGTTGTCGTTGCGCTCGGTGTTATGGCGTACAACTACGCGCGCTTCGGCTCTCCTACGAATTTCGGCGCGAATTACAACCTCACGCTCAATGACATGACGCAGCGCGGCACGGTGTTCGGACGCTTTTTCCCAGCGCTCTTCGCCTACTTCCTGCAAACCCCCTCCACTGATGCCACCTTCCCCTGGCTGCTGCCTACGCCATTCGATACCACCTATATCGGCCAGACGGTGAAAGAGGTCACGTTCGGCGGTATCTTTATGTGCTTGCCGGTCCTGTGGGTGCTCTTCTTCTCGAAGCGCCTATTGAGCTTCCGTATTCGCCAGCACGAGACACGAACCGTTGCGGGTGTGATCTTGCTCATGATCGTTGCTGGGTTCGTTGTCGCCTTGCTCGATGCGCAGATGGCAGGCATCCTGCAGCGCTACTATGCCGATTTTACGTTCCTGTTCCTGGCTGCGGTGGTGCTGTTGTGCTTCATAGCGAACGAAGCGATCGACCATCATTCTGCCACCTATAAGGTTTGCCAGCACGTGCTCATGGCGCTGGTGGCGATCAGTCTCTTCTACTCCATGCTCATGTGCTTCGTTCCCGAAACAGGGTGGCTTTCTGAGGCCTACCCGTGGGCCTATCAGAACCTCGTTGAGATGGTCGTCTTCTGGAGCTAGCTCACACGCGCTGCTCCGCCGTTGAAGTGCGAACGCGCAGCAGAAAAGACCTTCCGCTCCCATCCGTTCTTTTGTTCGTTTAGTGTCTGTTCAATGGATAGACCGTCAATTCATTTGCCTTGCACGCGCGCTCACCCCTTTTACCGAATTGATGCGGTTGTGCCAAGAACGAACCCTTCGGTCTGGGGGTTCGTTGCTACAATGAAAAAGCGCATTTTTAGCGCAGCCTAAGTTGAGAGGAGAGGTATGTCACAGCTGACCGAAATTCGCTGGCATGCACGCGCTGGTCAAGGCGCGGTAACGGCAGCGAAGCTCGTTGCAGATACGGCAATGTTGCAGGGCAACTTCATCCAGGCAATGCCTGAGTATGGTCCTGAGCGTACGGGTGCACCCCTGAAGGCTTACACCCGCGTGTCGAGCGAGCCCATTGAAGTCCACAACAACATCTTGAACCCGGACATCGTCATCGTCTTGGACGATACGTTGCTCGCTTCGACCAATGTAACGGAAGGTATGCCTGAAGACGGCATCATCATCTTCAACACCACCATGACCCCCGCAGAAGCGCGCGCTGCAGTGAACGCTCCTGCTTCCATGCGTGTTGCTACCGTCGATGCAACCGGCATCGCACTGGCAACCATCAAGAAGGACATGCCGAACACTCCTATCGTTGGCGCGCTCGCTAAGGTTGCTGGTTTGTTCCCGATCGACCTCGTGAAAGAGCGTCTCGTCATCACGTTCGGCAAGAAATTCAGCCAAGAGATGATCGACGCGAACCTCGAGTCCGCCGATCGCGCTTATGAGGAGGTGCAGGAATAATGGCAGAGCAGATCTCTTACAGCGGTACCGCTGGTTTCGACTACGATGGCTTCGATAACTGGAAGCTCTCTGATTATCCCGAGGGTTATGTCTGCACCGAGCCCGGCACTTCGGTCAACTGCTACACCGGTGGTTGGCGCTCCATGCGTCCGATCTGGGATAGCGAAGCTTGCACCAACTGCATGCTCTGCTGGGTGTACTGCCCAGATTCATCCATCGAAGTCAAAGATGGCGAAATGACCGGCATCGACCTGTTCCACTGCAAGGGCTGCGGCGTTTGCGTGAACGAATGCAAGTTCGATGCGCTCACGCTCATCTCTGAGGCAGAAGCTCAGGCACAAGAGAAGGAAGGGGAGTAAACCATGGCTGAAAAGAAACCATTCTCCGCTACCGGCAATCAGATGGTCGCTGAGGCTATCCGCCAGGCAAAGCCAGATGTTATGGCAGCCTATCCTATTACTCCTCAGACCACCATCGTCGAAACGTACGATAAATTCGTAGCAGATGGCCGCGTTCACACTGAATATGTTCCGGTCGAATCTGAGCATTCAGCACTCTCTGCTTGCATCGGTGCTTCCGCTGCAGGTGCACGTGTTGCAACCGCAACCAGCTCCCAGGGTCTGGCTTACATGTGGGAGGAACTCCACATCGCTTCCGGTATGCGTTGCCCTATCGTCATGGCTAACGCGAACCGCGCCATCTCTGCTCCTATCAACATCCATGGCGATCATTCCGACGTTATGGGTGCACGCGATGCAGGCTGGATCATGTTCTTCGCTGAGACCGCTCAGGAAGCGTATGACAACACGGTCCTCGCATTCCGTGTTGCTGAAGATCCTAACGTGCTGCTTCCGGTCATCACCTCGCTCGATGGCTTCGTTACCACCCACGCCATGGATGTGTGCGTGATGGAGGACGACGAAACGGTCGAGAAGTTCGTGGGCGATTACAAGCCGCTCTATCCGCTGCTCGATACCGAGCATCCGGTCGGTCATGGCATGTTCGCAACGCTCGGTCCCGATTACATGAAGATGAAGCGCATCGAACGTGACGTCATCACCAATTCGCTCGACATCATCGAAAAGCATGGTAAGGAATGGGCAGAGATCACGGGTCGTCCGTTCGATCTCGTTGATGCTTGGGGCTGCGAAGATGCAGACTACATCGTGGTTTGCCTGGGCTCCAATGCGGGTAACGTTCGCTTCGAGGCACGCAAGCTTCGCGAAGAAGGCAAGAAGGTCGGCGTTGTTCGTCCGCGCGTCTTCCGTCCGTTCCCCGAGAAGCAGATCGCAGAGGCATGCAAGAACGCAAAGGGCATCGCAGTCATCGACCGTAGCGATTCCTTCGGCTCGCCTTCTGCTCCGCTCGCACTTGAGGTGCGCAACGCGCTCTATCGTGCAGGCTTGAACATTCCGGTTTCTGATTACATCGCAGGTCTTGGCGGTGCTGATATCACGCTCGACCAGATCAAGCAGGTTTACACTGAGCTTGAGCAGGGCGGCAACAGCTCGCTTACCTACCTGGGTGTCGAAGAATAAGAAAGGGGCACAAAATGGCTAATATCAAAGAATTATCTGCTCGCCCCGATGAGTTGGCTCCAGGTCATCGTCTTTGCGGCGGTTGCGGCGCATCCATGGCGGTTCGCCAGGTGCTCATGGGCTCTAACGACTACGACGTAGTATGCGCAAGCGCTACGGGTTGTTTGGAAGTTTCTACCACCATCTTCCCTGATAACGCTTGGAACGTTCCGTTCATCCACAATGCGTTCGCGAATGCAGGCGCTACCATCTCTGGTGTCGAGGCTGCTTACAAGGGTCTCCAGCGCGCAGGCAAGATCCCGGCTGATCGCAAGATCAAGTTCGTTGCGTTCGGCGGCGACGGCGGCACGTACGACATTGGTCTTCAGTCTCTGTCCGGCGCGATGGAACGCGGCCAGGATGTCGTGTATGTTTGCTACGACAATGGCGCGTATATGAACA
Organism: uncultured Eggerthella sp.; assembly: GCA_902464295.1. Taxonomy (GTDB): domain Bacteria; phylum Actinomycetota; class Coriobacteriia; order Coriobacteriales; family Eggerthellaceae; genus Anaerotardibacter. The sequence goes on along the minus strand of CABQIW010000017.1, from coordinate 12,435 downwards.
CGGGCATTCAGCGTTCTTCTGCTACGCCGAAGGGCGCATGGGCAACCACTTCTGAGGTCGGCAAGGTTGAGCAGGGCAAGACGCAGGTTCGCAAGGATCTCACCTCTATCATTGCTGCTCATGGCGTGCCTTACGTTGCTCAGGCAACGGTTGGCAACTGGCGTGACCTGGTCAACAAGGCTGAGAAGGCTATTGCGGTTGACGGTCCAGCATTCCTGAACATCCTCGCTCCGTGCCCACGCGGTTGGCGTATCGGCTCAGGTGACACGGCTGAGATCTGCCGCCTGGCGGTGAACTCCAAGTTTTGGCCGCTGTTCGAGGTCGAGAACGGTGTTTGGAAGCTCACCCCGGTTCGCGAGAAGAACCTCATTCCGGTCACGGAATTCCTGAAGCCTCAGGGTCGCTTCAAGCACCTCTTCAAGCCCGGCAACGAGCACATCCTCGAAGAGATCCAGAATGATGTTGATAACTACTGGAAGTATCTCGAGGGTCGCGTGGAAGGTTCGAAGGACCTTACTAGCCCGATCGAGTAAGACTGGTACCAGTCAGCTCAACATACTGAATCAGGTAGAACGGCCCGCATCCCGCGGGCCGTTCTTTATGTGTGTGTTAGATGCTAGGGGTCGGGTAATTTGACACACTGGAGTGTGTCAAATTACCCGACCCCTAGCACACACCTGAAGCCCTTATGAGAGCCTATGGGCTATAGGACAAAACGAGAGGCTCGCGTTGCTGCAGGCCTCTCGTTTTTAGCTTTTATGGTAAAAGATAAGTTTTGTAGTTTAAAGTTCAACGATGGTCTTTTGGCCCTTTTCAGCGATGAGTGCCTTTGCGAAGGAAATCTCATAGACCGCAACATTCTCGCCGAAGCCTTTCAGCATCATCTCGAAGCCAGGACGATGTGCAATGAGCGTGTCTTTGATCTCATCGATCGACCAATCGCTCTTTGAGACGGTGGCATTCTGCACACGAACCACTGGTCCAGGGCCTTGGGGAATCGTGGTGAAAGCCACGGTGTCGTTCGCTTCGAACTCCTTGACCTTGGGCGAGAGGGCTGAAGTAGGGAAGACGACCACGTTGCGCTTTTCATCGAAGAAGATGTCCAAGATGCGCACATTGGGCAGGTCTTCGACCGAGCTTGCGAGCGCGATCAGGGAGGTGTTCTTCATTACCTCAGCGAGTTGTTCTTTTGGTTCCATGAGATCTCCTAACGATCGGTTTGTCTATTTGAAAATGATACCACTCTTGTAACATTTTCTACTCAGATGACGAACGACCGGGTAGTTTGTCATCTTAAGGATAGATTCTGTGCGTTACGCGAGTTAACGTGCAGTGAGTATTGACGGTTGCGCCGTATTCGCTATAGTTTGGTAAAGCAAAACAAAATACATCTTCAGGGCAGGGTGAGATTCCCGACCGGCGGTAACAGTCCGCGACCCTTGTTGGGCGCAAGTTCAATAAGGCTGATTCGGTGCAATTCCGAAACCGACAGTATAGTCTGGATGGAAGAAGATCGATCGCAAAATCGTTTGCGCGTTATGCCCTGGAACGCTATGTTTCAGGGTTTTTTTGTATGGCGGCAACTGCGTATGCGCTTGCAAGTTCGCGACGCGCGATCATGTATGACACCTTCTTGTGTCAACGGCTCTGAAGGGCTCGGCCGATAGTGGCAGAGGAAAAGATCAGAGACGGTTGAGATAGGGAGGTGTTTTTGATGGGCGAGCATGATCAGGCGAATGCAGCTGGCGAAGGCGCGCAGGGCAAAAGCGAACACGAGCGCTACATGGCGCGTGCGCTTGAGTTGGCAGCGCGCGGTGCGGGCTGGGTCAACCCCAATCCAATGGTCGGAGCGGTCGTGGTCAAGGACGGTCGCATCATCGGCGAGGGTTGGCACACTGCCTATGGCAAACTTCATGCCGAACGCGAAGCGCTTGCGCATTGTACGGAAGACCCATGTGGCGCAACCATCTATGTGACGCTCGAGCCGTGCTGTCATTGGGGAAAGACGCCGCCCTGCACAGAAGCCATCATCGAAGCAGGTATCGTACGTGTGGTGGTGGGCGCACCTGACCCTAATCCGTTGGTGGCAGGCAAGGGCTTCGAGGTCCTGCGTGGATCAGGCATCGAGGTTATCGAAGGCGTGCTTTTGGACGAATGTCGCGCGATCAACGAAGTGTTCTTCCATTACATCCAAACTGGCTTACCGCTGGTTATCGCGAAGTATGCGATGACGCTCGATGGCAAGATCGCGACCAGAACAGGCGCATCGCGCTGGATCACGTCCGACGTTGCGCGCACACGCGTTCATGAGGATCGTCACCGGTATGCGGCGATCATGGTGGGCATCGGCACGGTGCTGGCGGACGATCCTGAACTCACAAGCCGCATTCCTAACAAAGAGACGAAGAACCCCTTGCGCGTGGTGGTCGATTCTTCGGCGCGAACACCCCTCACTTCGAAGCTCGTGCAAACAGCACGCGAGATTCCAACGCTGATCGCGGTTGCAGCGCAAGCTTCACAAAAGCGTATCGCAGCGCTTGAAGAGGCGGGTTGCGAGGTGCTCGTTTCGCAGACTGCCGAACACAGCCGCGTGGACCTTTCGGCCTTGCTGGCATATCTCGGTAAAGAAAAGTCTATCGATTCGGTTCTCGTTGAAGGCGGCGCGACACTTCTGTGGTCGTTCTTTTCTCAAGGCCTGGTCGATCGCGTGCAAGCCTATATTGCCCCGAAGATCTTCGGTGGTGCTGGTGCACCAAGCCCTGTTCAGGGGTTGGGAGTTGAAACGCCTGCGAACGCGATCCAGTGCAGCGCGCCAACGATCACGCAACTTGGTCAAGACATCCTTCTCGAATGCGAGGTGCAGAAATGTTTACCGGAATAGTCGAGGCGGTGGGCACTGTGAAAGCTCTGCGCAAGGGTGCGCACAGTGCCATCATCACGGTCGAAGCGCCGCAGATCTTAGACGATGCTCATCTGGGCGACAGCATTGCAGTGAATGGGGTCTGTCTGACCGTTACGGCGTTCACCGCGCATACCTTCGATGCGGACATCATGCATGAAACACTCGATCGCTCGGATCTGGGCACGCTCCATGCAGGCAGCAAGGTGAACGTTGAGCGCGCCATGGCAGCCAACGGACGCTTTGGGGGTCACATCGTTTCAGGCCACATCGATGGCGTGGGCAAGATCACGCGCATCGAGACAGACGACAATGCGGTCTGGTTCACTATTGCAGCTGATCAGAGCATCCTTCGCCATGTGATCTTGAAAGGCTCGATCGCGATCGATGGCATCAGCTTAACCGTAGCGCGCCTTACGGAGGATACGTTCAGCGTCTCGGTAATTCCGCACACGCGCGCTGAGACGAATCTCGCGCAGAAGCGTGTGGGTGATGAGGTCAACCTGGAAACCGACGTGATCGGCAAGTACGTCGACCGCCTGCTTTCCCTCGGTCCACCAAGCAGTTCTGTGCCCGAGCGCACGCAAGGCATCACGAAAGATTTTCTGTTGATGAATGGATTTTAAAGAATACGTTAGTACGTTCGTTTGAGATAAGAAGGAGCAAGCATGTTCGAATTCAACACCATCGAGGAAGCACTTGAAGACCTGCGGCAGGGCAAGGTTGTCCTCTGCACCGACGATCCCGATCGCGAGAACGAGGGCGACTTCATCTGCGCGGCAGAGTTCGCCACTACCGAGAACGTGAACTTCATGGCGGTGCATGGCAAGGGCCTCATCTGCATGCCGATGAGCATCGATCTGTGCAAGAAGCTGCAGTTCCCGCAGATGGTCATCGAGAACACCGACAACCACGAAACGGCGTTCACGGTCTCGATCGACCACGTGGATACCACCACCGGTATCTCCGCTGAAGAGCGTGGCCTTACGGCGCGCAAGGTGGTCGACCCAGACGCGAAGCCGACCGATTTTCGCAGGCCAGGGCATATGTTTCCGCTTATGGCAAAACCGAACGGTGTGCTTGAGCGTAACGGTCACACCGAAGCAACGGTCGATCTCATGCGCCTGGCGGGCCTTCAAGAGTGCGGCCTGTGCTGCGAGATCATGCGAGACGATGGCACTATGATGCGCACGCCAGAGCTCATCGAGCTGGCGAAGAAGTTCGACCTGAAATTCATCAGCATTAAGGCGCTGCAGGAATACCGCAAGAAGAATGAGAACCACGTCACCGAGATTGCCAACACGAAGATGCCCACGAAGTATGGCAACTTCCGTGCGCGAGTGTTCGTGAACAAGCTGAACGGCGAGCATCACGTTGCGCTGGTGAAGGGCGATATCGGCAACGGAGAAGATGTGCTCGTGCGCGTTCATTCCGAGTGCCTGACCGGCGATGCATTCGGCTCGATGCGCTGTGATTGCGGCGATCAGCTTGCTCAAGCCATGCGTCAGGTGGAAGAAGAGGGTCGTGGCGTGGTGCTCTACATGCGTCAAGAAGGCCGCGGGATCGGCCTGGTGAACAAGCTGCGTGCCTACGAGCTGCAGGATATGGGCATGGATACGCTCGAGGCGAATCTGGCGCTCGGATTTGAAGGCGACATGCGCGAGTACTACATCGGCGCGCAGATCCTGCGAAGCTTGGGTGTGAAGACGATGCGTCTGCTCACGAACAATCCCGACAAGGTCTACCAGCTCAAAGATTTCGGACTCGAGATCATCGATCGTGTTCCGATCCAGATTCCGGCGACCGAGCATGACCATTTCTACCTGAAGACCAAGCAGGAAAAGATGGGCCATCTGTTGAGCATCAATTAACCAGTGAATCGGGCAAATGACCCTACGTAAAACTAATACGTATACCTAACAAACGAAAGGAGATCACATGAACACACTCGAAGGAAATCTCATTGCAAAGGACCTCAAGATCGGCATCGTTGGTGCACGCTTCAACGAGTTCATCACCTCGAAGTTGATCTCGGGAGCGATGGATGCGCTCGTTCGTCACGACGTGAAAGAGGAAGACGTTGATGTAGCATGGGTGCCGGGTGCTTTCGAGATTCCGCTGGTGGCGAAGAAGATGGCAGAGAGCGGCAAGTACGATGCGGTCATCTGTTTAGGTGCGGTTATTCGTGGTGCCACCTCACACTACGATCTGGTCTGCAACGAGGCAGCGAAGGGCATCGCACATGTTTCGCTCGAGACGGGTGTGCCCGTCATGTTCGGCATCGTGACCACCGACACTATCGAGCAGGCCATTGAGCGTGCGGGCACGAAAGCAGGCAATAAGGGCTTCGATTGCGCAACGGGTGCTATTGAGATGGTTAATTTGTTGAAGTCGATTTAACAATCGACTTCATAGTTGACGCTGCGAAGAAATGAGAACGAATTTACTCAAATCGATCTAACGATCGATTTTCGAATCGACGCTGCGAAGACACGAGAGCGGATCTTGAGCTTTCTACGCTTTCTTTCACGTACAAAGTACGCTCAATCGCGTATCGAGTTCAAGCTCTCGCTCTCGTGTCTTCTCGCTGACTTTACCAACTATGCGAGTTTAAAAAATGATAATAAAGTAAATTTGCTGAAGCACTGATAGGGGCGAAAAACAAGTGAGTTTTCAGCTTGTGTTAGGGCGATTTTGTATCATTATCAATGACGTGACTTAATTGATTTAGTGGGACGGTATGAGCAAAGGGACGATATTCTTCGATTACGACGGCACGCTTCATGACAGCATGAAGCTCTATAGCCCTGCGCTCCGTAAAGCGTATGCGTGGCTTGTGGATCAAGGTATCGTCGAGCCGCAGGAGTTGCGCGATGAAGAGATCTGTCGTTGGCTCGGGTGGCAAGTCGAGGATATGTGGACCACCTTCGTTCCCGGCATCGATGAGGCAACATGGCGCACTGCCGCGAAGATGGTCGCGGATGACATGAATAAGGGTCTGCATGCGGGGAGAGGTGCGCTCTTTCCAGGAGTGAAGGAGATGCTCGAGAATCTCCATGCGCACGGCTTCGATCTTGCTTTCCTCTCGAATTGTGGCAGACCCTATTGTGACAGTCACCTGCGCATTTTTGGCATCGACCACCTGTTCGCTGCCACCTATTGTGCTGAGGAATTCGGTTTCATCCCAAAATGGCAGATCTATCAGCAGGTAGTTCCTCAGCATGCATACCCACAGGTGATGGTAGGGGATCGCTTTCACGATATCGAAGTGGCAACGCACGCGAGCATTCCTTCAGTTGGTTGTGCGTATGGTTATGGAGACCCATCCGAGCTTGAAGCTGCAACCATCACGGTCGATTCACCAGCTCAGATAGCTGCTGCAATTCGGCGCTTGATCTAGCGAGCATGCTCTTCCTGCGCTTCGATTACGCGTTCAAGCTGAATTTCGAATTGCTTCGCAGCAGCACGGGGAAACCACGTAGGCAAGAGCTCGTTTTTTGACAGGATCTCAACGATCTCATCTTCGAACCCATCTAGCTTTCGTGCATCGAACCATGAATAGTCATGCACCAAAGCGAGTTGGGATGAAGGATATTCCGAAAAGGGATGTGAGGTGTGGAAGAACGGCCGCGATCCGAAGTCGGATTCGCGTTGCGCGCTGTAATAGAACCCTCGACCGTTATCGAAAAGGGGGGCCACTCCCACGAACTGCAGCGTTTCCGAATCGCGGATGAGCCCCAGGTTCATATCGTGTCGGTCGATGTTTGCCGTAAGAAAATCGCACACTATCATCTTGGCAAGCTGGCGTTCAATGTCCGCCACTCCTAGCTCATTGCAAACTTCAATATATTCGGCATAGTTGTATGGCTCAGATTGCGGCCTACGAAAACAACTCATGACCTCACGCAAGGGAACGAGCTGCGTGTGTTCAGTGATGAAATTCTCGCAGACCGAATGAGGTTTCCCTTCGTACTTTTCGATCGAATACGTTACGAAATCTTGTGGCTCAAGCAGACGCTTATAAAGCCTACTGGCAAGCAGCTCGACAAAAGGCTCGCGCTCTCCCTGACCGCTTCCCTTGATGAGAAAGTTCTTGCCGTCGCGCTGCTCCCACCATTTGGGGAGCATCCCGGGCGTTCCGCTACCGGGTCCTTTTTCGTTAACGTTACCTACGTAAGGATTATGAAAGTAATTGATCTCATTCCAGTCGAGATTGGAACCTTCAGGCCTGAACCAATATTGATCGGTGAGGTTTTGCCCGAATGTTTGAAAGAGGAGTTCAGCAGGATCTTTGCAGCCTGTTTTGGCGAGTATCTCACGAAGACCAATGCGGTTTTCGGGAATATAGCGATCAGTGATCCAAGAGGTGAGCTGTGCTGCCGTTGGCTTGCCGATTCCTCTGCAGGCTCCGATTGGGCTTGCGATCACCTGTTCATCTGCCTCTATCTTTACAACGCGTTTTGATTCGCTATCGAACACGAAGTGCAAGACAGCATCATTCTTATTCATAAGCGTGTAGGTCTGGATAAGATCGCGCTTCTTTTGCCCGTAGGGAGGCCGGCCTGACATGGTGCCGTTGGCGAGTCGGGATCGAACGGACTCTTCGCTCACTGCCCAGGATCTACCGAATTTTTGCGCTTCAAGATCACCGCTATGAATGAGCGCCACCACACGGCGTTCGCTCACGCCGAGCAATCGGGCTGCTTCTGCGCTTGTTATATTAGTGCCGTTCATATTCTCTTCCATGGATGGTAGGAATCTAGCCAGAAAAGTATACCGCATTCAGAATAGTTTCATAGTTCAATATTGGTGAAAAACTATTCCGAATGCGGAACAGTTTTGCAGAACTCGAACATGATACGTGTTCTGGCAGCAGAATAGTTGAAGCGTTTATTGAACTCTACCGCCAGCACTGATAGTTGTACTGCTCTGGCTGTTCACTAGGCTCTTGTAAGCAGATAGTCGGCAGGTCGCGCGGAACATCTTTGCCCGTGAAGAAGAAGCCCGCCTCGGCTAATTGGCTCGCTTCGCTCTGATAGTCGTCTGCTGAAGTTTGCGTGTAGGCGCGCTCTTCGTCGCTCAGCTGACCGCGGACTTTTGCCGGAACACCCATTACGAGCGATCCATCAGGAATAACGGCCCCTTTGGTAACCACGGCACCTGCGCCCACAACACAGTTCTTGCCCACTACAGCGCCATCTAGAATGACTGAATTCATGCCGATGATCGTGTTGTCCTTCACGGTTGCGCCATGGATCGTGGCATTATGACCAACGGTCACGTTGTTGCCGATCGTGCAAGGGAAGTCATATTCAACATGTATCACGCAGTTGTCTTGGATGTTCGTGTTCGTTCCGATTACGATCGGTTCACGTTCGGCGCGCATAACCACACCGGGATAGACCGAGGAATGCTTGCCGATGGTGATGTCGCCCAGAAGCGTGCAGTTGCGTGCTAGATAGCACTCTGGATCAAGTTTGACCGCATTGATTTCCATGTTCACTCCTTCAAGATCTCGCTCTTACTATTATATGCTCTACTGTCTGCAATCTTTGGTCACGCCGCAAGGCTCACTACGTAAAAAAGGACCCGCATGAAGCGAGTCCTTTAAGTAGCAGAAGGGGAGATTCAAGCTTCTTTCCCTTGCGCTTGCTTGTCAGCAATTTTCTCTGCTGGCTTAATCTTCCAGCAGCTTCTCGACCGCAGCAAGCTTCACGCAGGTCACGAACACCTTCATGGCCTGGTCGAGCTCCTCGAGCGGTGGCAGGGTAGGAGCGATGCGGATGTTCGAGTCCGCGGGATCGTTCTTGTAAGGATACGTTGCACCGGCGCCTGTCATGGTCACGCCAGCATCCTTCGCCAGCGAAACGATGCGCTTCGCCGTGCCTTCAGGAGCATCGAAGGAGATGAAGTAGCCACCACGCGGGTTGCTCCAGCTTCCGCAGCCTGTTCCCTCAAGCCCGTTGCTCAAGGTCTCGAGCACCAGTTCGAACTTCGGACGGATGATGGCGGCGTGCTTCGCCATGTGCTCAGCGATGCCATCTGCGTCCTTCAAGAACTTGACGTGGCGCAGTTGGTTGATCTTGTCATGGCCGATCGTCTGCACGCCCATGCGCGCCTTGATATCTGCGATATTCTCAGGGCTTGCTGCCATAGCTGAGATGCCAGCGCCCGGAAGCGTGACCTTGGAAGTCGAACCGAACTTGAAGTAGCGATTCGGGTTTCCAGCTTCAACACAAGCATCGGCAATATCGAGCAACTGATCCTGATCAGCCACATCGTCATAGAGGTGATGAACGGTGTAGGCGTTATCCCAGAAGATGCGGAAATCGTCCGCTGCGGTGGGCATGGATGCCAGCTCGCGCACGACCTCATCGCTATACGTAACACCGCCTGGATTGGAATACTTCGGCACGCACCAGATACCCTTCACAGAGGCATCATTCGCCACAAGCTCCTTGACCACGTCCATGTCGGGGCCATCTTCATTCATGGGAACCGGGATCATCTTGATGCCGAATGCCTCGGTCACGCCGAAGTGGCGATCATAGCCCGGAACGGGGCAGAGGAACTTCACTTCTTCAAGCTGGCTCCAAGGGGTTGCGCCCAGCGTGCCGAACACCCAGCAGCGCATGACGGTGTCATACATGATGTTCAGGCTTGAGTTGCCGAATACGATCACATTCTCTGGATCATCGTCGAGCATCGAAGCCATGAGCACCTTCGCTTCCTCGATGCCGTCCAAAATGCCGTAATTGCGCAGGTCAGTGCCAGCTTCATCAACACATTCGATGGTCGAAGAAATGATATCGAGCATGGGCATGCTCAGATCCAACTGATCTTTCGCGGGCTTGCCGCGAGCCATATTGAGAGAAAGGTCGAGTGCGCAATATTCGTCGTATTCCTTTTGCAGCGCATCCTTGAGCGTCAAGAGTTCGTCTCGCGTCATTTCTTCGTAGGTGGACATACCTTTTCCTTTCGTATTGCGTCCCATATGCGGAATTTAACCGTATGAAACACTCATTATAGGGGATGCTTAGAGTATAATCCGCTGCGGCTATTTTCCCAAGAACAACCGGTGAAGGTGGCCAAAAGCAACGAACATAACTGAAGATAGAAACGAAAAAGGGAGATGTATGGTTACTGGTGACTTTTGGGTATTGTTCGCAATGCTCCTTTATTTCATCGTGGTCGTGATCATCGGCTTCATCTATGCGAAGAAGTCGAATCGCTCGACTGAAGAATACTTCTTGGGCGGCCGAAGCCTCGGTCCATGGCTTACCGCGCTTTCCGCGGAAGCCTCCGATATGTCGGGCTATCTGCTCATGGGTCTTCCAGGTCTTGCGTACTTCTGTGGTGCGAACGAAGCGGTCTGGACGGCGATCGGCCTGGCCATCGGTACGTACCTCAACTGGAAGTTCGTGGCGAAACGCCTGCGCAAGTATTCCGAGGTTGCCGGTAATGCCATCACTATCCCCGATTTCTTCTCGAATCGTTTCCATGATAAGAAGAACATCCTCATGACCATCGCGGCGGTCATCATCCTGTTGTTCTTCAGCATCTATGTGGGTTCATGTTTCGTGACCTGTGGCAAGCTCTTTGCAACGCTCTTCGGGCTCGATTACGCCACCATGATGGTGCTTGGTGCGCTGGTCGTGTTCCTCTATACGTTCGTAGGTGGTTATCTGGCGGTCTCCACTACCGACCTGATCCAGGGAACGATCATGATCGGCGCGCTCGTGATCGTTTTCGTGGGCTCGGTCGCGCAGGCGGGCGGTGTCGAGAACACGGTCGCCTTCCTGAATTCGCTGCCGGGCTTCTTGAACGGCACCCAGCAAGCAGTGCCGATCGTTGATACCAGCGGAAATCAGCTCATCGTCGATGGTCTGCCGGCGTTCGGTGAGCCCACTGAATACGGCGTCATCGCTATTATCTCCTGCTTGGCGTGGGGTCTTGGCTACTTCGGTATGCCGCAGGTGCTCGTGCGCTTCATGTCCGTAAAGAACTCCGATGAGATCAAGAAATCCCGCGTTATCGCGGTGGTCTGGGTGGTTATCTCGCTGTTTTGCGCAGTCTCGATCGGTCTTATCGGCCGTGCGGTGCTGCCCACTGAATTCCTTACGAATTCCGCGGCGGAGAACATCTTCATCGTGCTCGCACAGATGATGCTGCCCTCCTTTATGTGTGGCCTCGTGGTCTCCGGTATCTTTGCGGCGGCCATGTCGTCTTCTTCGTCTTACCTGCTCATCTCGGGTTCGGCGGTTGCAGAGAACATCTTCCGTGGCCTGATCAAGAAAAACGCCACCGATGCACAGGTCATGATCGTGGCGCGCATCACGCTCGTGGTGATCTTGCTCTTCGGCATCTTCATCGCGATCGACGAGAACTCGATCATCTTCCAGGTGGTTTCGTACGCTTGGGCTGGCTTCGGCGCGGCGTTCGGTCCGCTCATGTTGCTCTCGCTCTATTGGAAGCGCACGAACCTGCCAGGCGCGGTTGCAGGCATGCTCACGGGTGCGATCGGCGTTGTGGTGTGGCATGAGCTCATCAAGCCGCTCGGCGGCATCTTCGGCGTCTACGAACTGCTCCCGTGCTTCTTCTTGAGCCTGATCGTGATCGTTATCGTCTCTAAGCTCACAGCAGAGCCTTCGAAGGAGATCACAGATGAGTTCGATTCCTATCTGAAGGCAGATTGCTAGAGGGTTGTTCATAGGTAGCGCGCTTACCTTATAAGAGAGCACGTTTCCGTCCTAATTAGATTGTGAAGATTGTGCACCCTCGCCCTCAGGAGGTGAGGGGGTTTGTCCACAAAGCGAGTTCCGCACGAGGAGTTTTTTAGTCGATACTGTTTCTGACTAAAAAACGACGAGCTCAGGACTGTTTGAGCGACTGGGCATTCCCCCGATCTACTGAGGGTGAGGGAGCATTTTTTTTGCCCTGTCCTTCTTTAGCGTTGGCAGTGGATGAAACTTCATTTCGCACCTCGAAAACCGTCTGTCGAAAAATTGCGCATTATTTTTGAGGGAAATACGAACGAAAAACCAACCCTGAGCAGCGCTCGGGGTTGTTCGTTTTTGGGAGCAGTTTGATAAAAATGAGCATTGAACAGGGAAAACAGCAGTATAATAGTAGGGGAGAACCGCTGAAAAACATAGATACGCGCGGGGGCGTGGTAGCTGTTGACAACAATCTTTTCCTCACCTATTATTCATTTGCTCGAAATTGCCGAAGAGGCATATTTGAGCAGGCAGCTTGAAAATTACACATGAGACAAGCGAAATTATGGAAGTGTACCAAAGCGGTCAAATGGGACGGGCTGTAAACCCGTTGGCTCAGCCTTCCAAGGTTCGAATCCTTGCACTTCCACCATTTTGCCCACATAGCTCAGCAGGTAGAGCACTTCGTTGGTAACGAAGAGGTCAGCAGTTCAAGTCTGCTTGTGGGCACCAGTATTTGGCGGTGTAGCTCAGGTGGTCAGAGCACACGGTTCATACCCGTGGCGTCACTGGTTCGAATCCAGTCACCGCTACCAAATT
>CABQIW010000016.1 GCA_902464295.1 uncultured Eggerthella sp. | reverse complement strand
TGCCAGATCGCCCACGACCCCTCCTCCGAGCGCGATGATGAGTGAATCGCGATTGAGCTTGCAATCGGCCATCGCGTTCCAGATCTCGGCTGCACATTCGATCGATTTCGCGTCCTCGCCAGCAGGGACCGTGAGGACGAACGTGCGATAGGATGCCGCTTCGAGCGAAGCTTTCACCGGCTCAAGATAATGCGGCGCAACGGCCGTGTCGGTGATGATGAGCGCCTGGGGGTTCTCATCGAGTGCGCGGAGTGCGGCACCGAGCCCCTCGATCGCTCCTGCAGCGATGCGCACGTCATAGGGCTTATGGCCCGCGATATCGACGATGACCTTACTCATGGGCTTCTTCTTTGACCATGATGCCTTCAGCGAGCAGCTGCTCTGCGATCTCGCGAGCAAGATCGACTATCTCGCGTCCTTCGGTATCGATCGCATAATGCGCTGCGGCCTCATATTGCGGAATGCGCTCGATGATGGTCTTGCGTGCTGTTTCCAAGTTCTTGAACATCGGACGTGAATCGGTGTTGGGAATACGACGCGCTGCTTCATCAGCAGTGACCTGCAAATACACCACATAGCCCGCATCGCGCATGATCTCGGCATTTTCCGCTCGCTTCGTGACCACGCCGCCACCGCAGCCGATCAAACGCGGTGAGCGCTGGGAGAGATCGCGCAGAACGTCCGTTTCGATATCGCGAAACGCCTCTTCCCCATCTTCAGCGAAGATGTTGGCGATGATGCGATCTTCACGCAGTTCAAGATATTCATCCGCATCGATCGAAGCGAGGCCGTATTGGACCGCAAGCTGCTGAGAGACGCTCGTTTTGCCCGCGCCCATGAACCCGATGAAGAATACGGGTTTGGTAAGACGATAACCGCCTGCAGGGATAGCATTGTCACTCATAAGGTCCTCTTTCTCTCTGATCGTTCGCGTTTTCTTCGATGGGATGCGCATAGCCAGTACGCCTGCGCTCGTTGCAGCAAACGCACCTGCACGATGTTTCAAGTTTAGCGCGACATGGTCTTGATGCGCTTCTTGAACGATTCGATGTTCGCCTTGATATCGGTCATGTTGTCGGAGCCGAATTTGTCGAGATACGCTTGTGCGATAACGAACGCGACCTCAGCTTCAGCGACCACCGAAGCAGCGGGAACCGCACATACATCGCTTCGTTCAGTGGATGCCTTGTCCACTTCGAGCGTATCGATATTGACCGTATTGAGCGGATCGATCTGCGTAGGGATCGGCTTCATGGCAGCCGTCATGATGAGCGGCATGCCTGTGGTCATGCCCCCTTCCAAGCCGCCAGCGCGGTTCGTGCGGCGCATGAAGCCCTTCTTCTTATCGAGATAGATCTCGTCATGCGCATCATGGCCGAGCACCTCGGCATTCTTGAATCCGATGCCGAACTCAACGCCTTTGATGGCAGGGATCGAGAAGAGGGCTCCACCAAGCTTCGAGGTGAGACGACCTCGCGCTTCTTCGAACCCACCAAGTGCGGGCAGGAGCCCGTTGACCACTACGCGGAAGGTGCCGCCCAAGCTCTGCCCGAGCTCTTTCGCTTCATCGATGCGGGCTTTCATAGCTTCGGTCGCCTCTTCATCAGGGCAGCGCAGTTCGCTCATCTCGATGGCAAGCGGTCGATAGTCAGCAGCATCGCGCATAGGGTCCTCTTCAGTCATGCCTACCCCGCCGATGGAAACGACGTAGGAATAGACCTCCACGCCCACTTCAGCCAAGAATTCACGGGCGATGCCCGAAGCTGCAACGCGAATAGCGGTTTCGCGTGCGCTCGAACGTTCGAGGATATTGCGACAATCGGTCTGGTCGTTCTTGAGCACACCCAGAAGATCGGCATGTCCGGGGCGCGGTGTGACCTCACGTACAAGATCTGCTGGCGCATCGCCGAATACCGCCATACGGTCGGTCCAATTCTCCCAGTCGTCATTCTTGATCGAAAGGCAAACGGGACTTCCGAGCGTTTTGCCGAAGCGAACGCCCGACAGGACCTGAACACGGTCCTTCTCGATCTTCTGCCTTCCTCCGCGACCGTATCCGCCTTGACGCCGAGCGAGATCGGAATTGATGTTCTTTTCCGAGATCGAAAGCCCTGCAGGCACTCCGGTAACGATGGCCGTTAAGGCAGGACCATGGCTTTCACCAGCAGATACGTATTCCATAATCGTCCTTTTTCATGAGCTTCTCTTAGTCCCGCAGAAGCAAGACCTTCATTGGTTTTTTATTCTATCAAAACCCCTGATTTCCCTGCGAGGAAATTAGCGCATGCGCGCTACATCCATCATTCGCCCTCACGCGATGAAGAAACCGCGTTCGCTCGATCGTCTTGTAGACAGATGCCGCTCTGGGGCGCAGGTTCCTTCAAGAAGAGCCCTTCGACCTTGCGCACCAGCTGAGTATGCTTCAGATCGACATCCACGAGCGGCGCAACCAAGTAAGCGGGCAAGCCAACAAGATGCGCGCCCACTACATCGGTGAAGAGCTGATCGCCCACCATAACGGAGTCTTCCACACTGCCCCCGACCAGAGCGAGCGCGCGCTTGAACCCACTGGAGAGAGGTTTCATTGCTTTAGCCACGATAGGAATGTCGAGCTCACGCGCAACCGCAAACACGTTCTCATGGAAGTTATTACTCAGAATGCAGGGTTTGATGCCTTTTTGCTGCACGTGCGTAAGCCATGATCGGACCTCAAGAGGCACTTCATCGTTATCGCGTCGGCGAAGCGTGTTATCGAGATCGAGCAGTACGTGCATGAGGTGCAAGCGCAAAAGGTCCCATTCCGCATCGATCGCTGCGACCGACGAAAACTGCTTTTCAGGCGCAAAGAGCCCCACACGTTCCCCCTCTATATGAGCGCTGCTCTATGAAGCGATCGCCTGCTGATGCTCTTCATAGGTCTTGCTGAAGAAATAATCCAGTCCGCCTTGACCGTTGTCTTTGAAATAGAAGTAGAGGTAGTCAGTCTGGTCAGGATCGCAGGCTGCCTCGAGCGCTGCAAGGCCCGGCGAACAGATAGGTCCTGGGGGCAGTCCTTTGTTCAAATAGGTGTTGAACGGTCCTTCCTTCTGCAGGTCCTCGGGCTTCGGGTCGCCGCCGATCACATAGGCCGTAGTGGCATCGGACTGCAATGCCATATCGATCGCAAGGCGGTTGTAGAACACCGAAGCAACTGCTTTCTTGTTATCCGCTGCAGCTTCGCGTTCGATGATGGAAGCGAGGATGAGCACCTCGTAATCGCTGAGCCCTTCATCGTGCGGATAGGTGTAATTAAGCTGCTTGACCTCTTGTTCGTACTGCGTGAGCATCTGAGCGACCACATCATCGGCATTGGCACCTGCGATGATCTCGTAGGTCTTAGGGAACAAGAAACCCTCGAGTGAATTGTTATAAACATCCTTCACGAAACTGAACCGATCCGAGAAGCGCGAGGCATCCTGCGCAGCCGCAAGGAAATCCGCTTCACTGATCGAACCCGCATATGCCTCCGAAACAGCATGCGCGGTTTGTTTGATCGTGTAGCCTTCGGGTATCACATAGCTGTTATCTGCCTGGTTCGGACCAGCTTCGAGATGTTCGACCACTTCAGAGAGCGGCGTGCCTCCATTGAACACGTAGATGCCGGTCTTGAGCGAAGAACCGTAGCCCTTTTGGGATACCTCGTTACTGAAGGCTTTCTTGTTCTCGATGATGCCAGCATCGTAGAGGATCGTGGCGATGTCTTGGGTCGTAGAACCATCAGGGATCTCGATGCGCGCCTGCTGGTCGCTTGGGAGCATGTTCGGGTTCTTATCGCAAGAGCCCATGCAGTTCACCAGCCCGAAGATCACGATGATGGCGAGCACCACAGCAGCGATGCCGATATAGAGTGGTTTCTTCGAACGACGCGGCTCAATGAGCGACGTGTCATATTTGCTGAACTGGCGCTCCCCTCGCGCGTGAGCAGCGCGGGCAGCATGGGTGGGTTTGCGAGAATACGTAACCTTACGACGAAACACTCAAATACCTTTCGCAGTGTGTTCAGTGACGGGCGTCGAGCCACGATTGCAAGAAGATCGAAGCTGCGATCATATCAACCTTACCACGCATCGACTTTTCGGAGTGCCCGCCTTCGCGGAGCGCACGTTTTGCTTCGGCAGAACTCAGACGCTCATCGCAGAATTCGAGCGGAAGATCGAGCGTTTTCGCTATGCGAACTGCTTGTTCTTCGATACGTTGCGCTTGAGGGCCTTTTTCGCCGTTCAAGGACAGCGGCAAGCCCGAAAGGAGCAATTCTGGCTCCCAATCTTCGACCACACGACGAAACGAAGAAGCGTTCGCGAGCACCTCTTGGGTAGGAAGCACGCAAACGGGACTCGCGATACGCCCTTGGGGATCGCTTACCGCGATGCCGCAACGCACTTCCCCGATATCGAGCGCCATGACTCTCACGCGATCACCTGAAGCAGCCTCTGTGCGGAAACCTTTCGCATGAACTTAGACAAGGCCAAGTTCTGCACGCGCCTTATCGAGCGCTGCAGGAATACCAGAAGCATCCTTACCACCAGCTTGCGCCATGGTGGGCTTTCCACCGCCACCACCAGAAACGAGCGGCGCGATGGTCTTGATGATGTTGCCGGCATTGAACCCAGCAGCGACCGCTTCATCGCTACCCGCAGCAAGCAAGATCGGACGATCATCCTTGACGCCGATGAGCACTGCAGCACCCGGCGCATCCATGCGTGAACGCACCACGTCCCAGAAATTGCGCAGCATGCCCGGATCGCGCACATCGACCTGCGCAACGATGACCGGATACCCTGCAGGGGTGAGCACTACTTGGCCGAGCAGCGCCGTAACGTTATCGTCCGCAGCAGCGTTCTGCGTACGTTTGAAACGCGTTTGGAGCTCTTTGTAGGCAGTAAGATTCGAAGCGGTACGTTCGGAAACATCGAACATCGGCACTGAAAGAAGCGTGGCAGTTTCGCGCAGCTCAACTTCGATACCATTCACATAAGCAAGCGCACCATAGCTCGTCACCGCTTCGATGCGGCGCAAGCTCGCGCCTACGCTGCCCTCGCTCGTGATCTTCACGAAACCGATCTCAGCCGTGTTGTTCACATGACAACCGCCACACAGCTCACGAGAGAATTGACCGACCTCGACCACACGTACAGTCTCACCATACTTCTCGCCGAAGAGCGCAGTCACGCCAGAATTGCGAGCCTCATCGAGCGAAGTCTCATAGCGCGTAGTGGGGATCGCTTGCATGATGTAAGAGTTCGCAAGCTCTTCGACCTGCGCGATTTGTTCAGGAGTGAGCGCTTCGAAATGCGTGAAGTCGAAACGCAAGCGGTCGGGACCAACGTAACTACCTGCCTGCTTCACATGCGCACCAAGCACCTCGCGCAATGTCGCATGCAGGATGTGCGTGCAGGTGTGATTGCGCGCGATGGATGCGCGGCGCTTCGCATCGACCGAAGCCGTAACTTCTTCGCCAACCGCGAACGAGCCCGATTCGATCTTCACCTTATGAACGGTAAGACCGGCTTCGGGAGCTTTCGTATCGAGTACACGAGCAACGCTCTCGCCAGCGAAGATGATACCCGTATCACCCACTTCGCCGCCCATTTCAGCATAGAACGGCGTGGTAGAGAGGACGATCTCGCCTTCTTGGCCTGCTTCCAGGCGCTCAGCCACTTCGCCACCTGAGATGAGCGCATTCACGATAGCGCCGCACTCGAGCGTGTCATAGCCAACGAAACTAGTAGGTCCGAGCTTCTCGAGCAGCTCGACATAGATGCCACCGAAGTTCGACCAGGCTGCTTCTGCATCGTCAGCATTAGCAGCACGAGCGCGGCTGCGTTGCTCTTCCATGCAACGTGCGAAGCCTTCTTCGTCAACTGTGATATCGCGTTCAGCACAGATCTCTTGGGTGACCTCGATCGGGAAGCCATACGTATCGTGCAGCACAAAAGCGCGATCACCTGGGAGTACATTGCCTTCAAGTTCGTCAAGCGCCTCTTCAAGGTAAACCTGACCCTGCTTGAGCGTGGCACCAAAACGCTCCTCTTCGGAAAGAACGATACGCTTGATGAGCGCTTCGTTCTCGATGAGTTCGGGATAGACCGAGCCCATGAGCTCCATGATCTTCTCGATGTAGTGCGAAAGGAATGCGCCTTCGATGCCGATCGAGTGAGCTTTCATGACCGCGCGGCGCAACAGGCGGCGCAATACATATCCGCGCCCCTCGTTCGAAGGCAGGATACCATCGGCGATCATGAATGTGACCGCACGGCTATGATCAGCAATGATGCGCAATGCCAGATCGGTCGCTTCATCCATCTTGTACGTTTTGTGCGAGAGGTCCTCGCCCACTGCGATCAGATCGCGCAGGATATCCGTATCGTAGTTGTTGTCGACCCCCTGCATGATGGCGGCGATGCGTTCAAGACCCATACCGGTATCGATGTTCTTCTTGGGCAGAGGCACGAGCGTGCCGTCTTCTTGTGCGTCATACTGTGTGAAGACGCAATTCCAATACTCGAGGAAGCGATCGCAATCGCAACCTGGAGCGCAATCAGGGCTTCCACAACCCACTTCAGGACCCTGGTCGAAGTATAGCTCGGAACAGGGACCGCACGGACCGGTGGGGCCAGCACGCCAGAAGTTATCGTCTTCACCGAGCTTCGAGATGTGGCTCGGATCGATGCCGAGATCCTGCCAGATCTCGATCGTCTCATCGTCATCTTCGAACACGGTGAAATAAAGCTTCTCGAGCGGAAGACCGAGCACCTCGGTCGAAAATTCAAGCGCCCACGCGCACATTTCCTTCTTGAAGTATTCGCCAAAGGAGAAATTGCCGAGCATCTCGAAGAAGCTCAGGTGACGACCAGTAGTACCGATGATATCGATATCGTTGGTGCGTACACACTTTTGCACCGTGGTCGTGCCAATATAGGGCGCCTCCAGATGCTTTTGCTGTAGGAAGTAAGGCTTGAATTGGACCATACCCGCTGCGGTGAGCAGAAGCGAAGGGTCGTCGGGAATAAGCGAAGAAGAAGGCATGCGCTTGCACCCCTTCTCCTCAAAAAACTTCAGATACTTTTCGCGGATCTCCGCCGTGGTCATATATTCCATGGACACACTTTCTCGTGGATAGGACGAATGGAAAATCTTTGCTTTTGCATCATACAACAGCAGGGCGTGATTCAGTGCTTTTGGTTCTTGCCATCAACCCTAACGGGCGCCATTTCACCCGTTGCGTCGGCAAGCGGGTTTGGAGTCTCCGAAGAATCGCCCTTGAAGAAGACTCCTTCAGGGTCAAGAATAGAGCGACCGGTCTTCTTCTCGAAATAGTATACGAAGATCGATTTGGCAGCAGCCGCAAGCGGAATCGAGAGCAACATCCCGATGAAGCTGCCGATGAATCCGCTCATCGCCCAACCGAGCGCTGAGCCGATCATGAGAGCAAGGATGACGAGCGCTGGGTGGATGTCGACCGAATTCGACATGAGCTTCGGCGAGATGAAGGTATAGACGATCTGCTGCACGACGACGGTATATACGATCGCGATGATGCAGATGAGCGGGCTGATGAAGATGCCGGTGATGCCCGCAAGCGCACCGCCAAGCCACGGACCGATAACAGGGATGATGTTGAGCACACCGGTGATAAGACCAAGTGCAGCAGCGCTCGGCAAGCCCATGATCGCAAAGCCGATGCCGCACCCTACTGCAATGATGCCGCATTGGATGAGCGTTGCTTTGATATAGCCTCCTACCACACGCGTGAACGTGATCTCGAGCATAACAAGATCTTCACCGTGTTTCTTGCCAAGGAGACGATAGATCTCTTTATTGAGCGCCGGCAATTCGAGCAGGATCCAGAACGCGACAACAAGCGCGAAACCCACGACCAATAGCGTATTAGCGACACCTGAACCGACCGCAGCAACCCCTTGTGCGCTTTGAGAAGCAACAGAGGATGCCCAGCTGGAAAGCGAGGCGAACGCACTGTTCATGTACTCCTTGATGGTGGCATCTTGAAAGAACTCCGCATACTGTTCGTAGACATGATTCCACCACTCACTCACTTGAGAAATATAGGTAGGGACGCTTTGAATGAGAGAGTCGAACTGGTTGCCCACGCCGAACAAAGGCGAGAACATGAGGAATATGCAAGCTGCGAGCACAAGGAGCATGACCAGATAGGCCACGATCGTGCCGACCAGCCGATTCGCCCCACGCTTCTCCAGCCCATCGACGATACCACGCAAGCAGAATACGATAACGACCGACCAAAGAATGATACCGATAGGAATGGAGAGGATGTTCAAAACGACCGTGGTGTAATAGATGATGATGCCACACAAAACGACGAGCGAGGCGATGAAGAACCACCGCCCCGCTTTCATCGTTTTCAGGCTTACCTCACGATACTCTTTGTCTTCAGTATCCAACGAACTGCTCGTCGGATCGACATGCTTCATGTTGGTATTCCTTCGTGTTACTAGTTTGCGCCTGCATCTGCATTAGCTTTGATGAAGACCGCTTCTTTAAGATTCGCAGCCGTCCTGTTCGTTTCTTCGGCCGCCTTATCGCGCGCTTCCTGGGCTGCTTCGCGATCAGCTGCACGCTGAGCGTTATCGGCCTGCATATCAGCAACCTTCTCGCCCACGATCTCAAGACCGCTATCAACATTGGTGAGCACCACGCCCGCCGTGCCTTCGGCATTCTTCACCGGGCTGATCTTCTCGCGGATGGCAGACGTTGCCTTCGCGATGATACCCAGTGGCGCTTGCGTGACCTTGTCGACTGAACTCGTTGCTTTGGAGACGTTGCCCGTGATCTTGTTCACATCTTCCATGATCTGATCGATGCGCATGATCTGCAGATTCGCGCCATCGATCGTGAGTGTGATGCGATCCATGAGCGGATCGACACGCCCTACGATGGGCTTAGCCTGCTTGATGAGATCAGCAGCATCATCGAGCATGGGATTGACCTTTTCATTCACGGTATTGCGAATGATCTTGACGAGGATATACAAGAAATATGCAAGGGCCAGGAGCGCAACCGCACCAGCCAGGCACAGGATGAATAGTCCAACCGGAATGAGATTCTCCATAACGACACCTTTCCTTCCAATCCAAATTTTCTCGATTATACCCTTTTATAAGCCTGAAAAGTCTTTCGTCGAGTAATCAATACGGTAACGTTCCCACCCTCGATCGCTCGGCGTGAAGAAACACCCACGCTCGAGACCATCGGGAAGATATTGCTGCTCAACATAGGCTCCGGGATAGTTATGCGGATAGAGATACGCGCCGTACTCTTCGCTACCCGGGCGATGACGATCGCGCAGATGGTTCGGCACCGCACGCGCAGGCCCCTTCTTCACTTCGGCAAGCGCGTTGAAATATGCCTGCGAAGAAGCGTTCGATTTGGGGGCGAGCGCCATGTAGACCGCTGCTTGAGCAAGATTGATGCCGCATTCGGGGTAGCCTATCACCTCAGCTGCCCTGAATGCAGCCTCAGCAACAAGAAGCGCTTGCGGATCGGCATTGCCGATATCCTCCGAGGCTAAGATGAAGATACGACGCGCGATGAACTTCGGGTCTTCCCCGCCGTCGATCATGCGGGCAAGCCAGTAGAGCGCCGCATCGGGATCGGAGCCGCGCATCGACTTGATGAACGCCGAGATGATGTCGTAGTGCATGTCGCGGTCCTTATCGTAGGGCAAGCTATGCTGCGGCATGGCGACCTCGACCATTTCGCGCGTGATCTCATGAGCGTTCTGCGCGCTCGCCACATCGGAAGCGAGCGAGAGCGTGGTGAGCGCCGCACGCGCATCGCCTGCGCACAGGGTAAGGATCGCATCGGCCGCTTCATTTGAGAGCGTGTAAGCATCGGCAAGACCGCGATCGTCCACGAGCGCCGCACCGAGGATCTCGCGGATGTTGTCATCGGAAAGGCTGTGAAGCTCGATCAATCGAGAACGGGAGAGCAGCGCAGAATTCACCTCGAAGAACGGGTTTTCCGTTGTCGCACCGATGAGTACCACTATGCCGTCTTCTACCGCATGGAGCAGCGCGTCCTGCTGGGCGCGGTTGAAGCGATGGATCTCGTCGATGAACAGGATGGTGCGCAAATTGCGATGGACCAGACGCTCATCGGCTTCCGCGATGACCTTGCGCAGATCCGACACCGTGCCACCGATGGCAGAGACCTCCACGAACGTAGCGTGCGTGGAGTGCGCGATCACGCGCGCGAGCGAAGTCTTGCCAGTGCCTGCAGGCCCGTAGAGGATGATGGAGGAGAGCGTGTCGTTCTCGATCGCAGCGCGAAGCCAGGTGCCTTCGCCGACCGCCTCCTGCTGGCCGACCAGTTCATCGAGCGTACGCGGGCGCATGCGCACCGCAAGCGGCGCGTGCGCAAGACGCGTTTCGTCTTCCATCTGGGTAAAGAGCGTATCCATGGCTCTCCTTTACGTGTTCATTCTTCAGCTAGCTTACGCTGAGTCACCGCGAATTGCCACTCATAACCTTTGGTACGAGGCCTTCTAGCTCTTGCGCGCCTCATAAGCGGACAAGACCGCCTTTTCAAGCGTCACGCGTTCTTCTGCTGTGAAGTGGTACGTCACTACCTGCGGTTGTGCAGGATCGCTCTTGCTCGTACGCTCCACACGAATGAAGTGCGCCTCGACCGTCTTGAAGCCCTGCCGCATGAGCGCAAGCGCATAGCACTGTGCCTGCAGGAGATGCTTCTCATGCAATTGTTCAGGCGTTTCTTCGTCCGAACCACCGGTCTTATAGTCGATGAAGAACGCATGATCATTATCGGCTTCGCTCACAGCAAGGCCATCGATCTCGCCTTCAAGATAGAGAGGTCGCTCGCCCGAGCTGATCTCGAGCATGAAGGGAACTTCCGCATAGATATGTTCGCAGGCAAAGAAACGCTTGCAGAGATCGCTCGCAAACCAGCGCTCGACTGCTTGTGCAAGGCGCTGGCCAGCTTCAGGCGAAAGGCCACCCTGGCGAACTTGTGCTTGGAAGGCTTCCACGCTCAGTTCGGGAACCACACCCACCTCTCTGCGCGACTCGATCGCCCGCTGGGCCAAACGATGGAATGCCGTGCCGAGCGTGAAGGCGAGCTGGCGCTTGATCTCCAAAGCTTCTTCGCCGGAGAACATCTCTTCTTCTGCGTCCTGTTCCTCGAAAACCTCATCGCCCACTTCTTGGACGAGCACCTGACCATGCGCAGAAGCGATGGCAGAATAGGAGACGACATCATGGCGAGGACCAGGCACCGTGAGCGCGAGCGCTTGCGTTGCGCGCACCGGGGGCACCATGAATTCCTGCTGATCGGCCGCATGTACGGGTTGTTCTTCGGGCTTTTCAGTCAATACCTCGTGACGGATGAGAGCAGGCGCACTGCCCCCATATTCAAAGGTGCTCACGCTTGCTTCAGGCGTTGTCTCCCACTGGAGCACCTTATGGAGCAGGCCGTATATCCCCTTGCCGCTGTAATCGAAATCCTTGTTCCCATCGAAGGTGAGGGAAAGGAAGAGCGATCTGGACGCACGCGTGAGCGCAACATAGAGCAAGCGCTCGGCATCATCGAGCGTGGCGCGTGCGATGCGCGCATCCAAGAGCAACGCGAGCTCTTCAGGAGCAAGCTCATCGAGCTGAGAGCCAACCTCTGGCGTATCAATATCGGACGAATCGAGATAAGCCATCAGTCCGCGGTAGGTCTTTTCCGCATCGCCTGAAAGCTTCGGTGAGAGTTGGTAGAGAACCTTATCACCGAGCGTATCGATCGCGAGCTTCGTGGATTTCGGCAAGCCGAGAGGCGCTTCAGCGATGGCAACATGACCGAACTCGAGCCCCTTGCTCGCATGGATGGTCATGATCCGAACGTAATTACTGTTGAGCGTTGCGAGCACGCCGGGCTTTTCCTTCGAAGACGCAAGGAAGCACGTGAATCGATCAGCGATCTGGGGCATGGTTTGCTGTTGCTGTTCCCATGAGAGCACCAGGTCGAGCGCCTTGAAGATGTTCGCCGCCACTGCCTGACCATCGCTTCCTGCAGCCTGCAAGCGATAGAACCACCCAGCATCGAGGATGAAGGCATGAAGCGCCTGATAAAGCCCCTCTTGTGAGGCTTGCTGCGAAAGCCGCCCAAAAAGCTGCAGGGCGCGAACGAGCTCTGTGCGCTCTTCTTCGGCGAGCTGATAGGAACCCAGCAGCTCAAGGGCGGCATCTTCACCCGCAGCTGCCAAACGATCAACAAGGAACCAGAAGCGCTGCGCGAACGAGGAAGAACGAGCGAGCGGCACAGATTCCCCTTCTGGTTCGAACTGCGCGAGCGCAAGGAAGGTCGCATCGCTCAAGTTGAAAAGTGGCGATGAGAGCACCGCATACAGAGCACTCGAATTGCGCTTATTGGCGAGCGCGCTCAGAAGCGCATCGATCAATTGCACTTCGGGCGCGAGCGCAAAGACCGAACCACCCGAGATCACGCTTTCAAAACCTGCATCCGCAAGAGCTTGCATATAGCAATCCGCATGACCCATCGTGCCCAAAAGGATGACCATCTCCGATGGCGAGACACCCTCGTCGTGAAGTGCGGCAAAATGCGCCGCGATGGAACGAGCGCTCTGCTTGCGGGCATCCGAGATCGATCCACCCTTGCTGCGACTCCGCGCTTCGATGACCTCGACCTGAATGCGAGGGCGCGCACAAAAGCGCGGATCAGCTTCCTTGTTCACTGCACCATGTGCTTGAAGCGCAAGGAAGCGATCCCCGAAGAATTCAGGGCGTGAGAAGATGGTCTCCACGAAAGCGAGCACATCGCCATGGCTTCTGAAATTATCGGGCAGCGAAAGTGCCTGGAGATTCTCGTGAGCCTGCTCTTGAGAGCTGCGGTGATCGAAGAACACTTCTACATCTGCCCCGCGGAACCGATAGAGCGTTTGCTGCGCATCGCCTACCGTCATCACGTTCGCTCCGTGATCGCGTGAGAGCCTATCGATGATAGAGACCTGCAGAAGATCGGTATCTTGGAATTCATCGACCATGATGAGCTTGAAGCGCTCTTGATAACCCTTCGCGATGCTCGGATGCGTTGCAAGAGCATGCGCACACGAACGGAGCAGATCGGCGTTGTCGAGACGGTTAGCGCCTTTCAGCTGCTGATATTCCCGATCGACCAAACGCGTGAGCTCGAGCAGATCGGCAGAGATGCGCGCTGCTAGATCGGCAACTGCAGCCTGCACGATGCGCGCATAGTCCTGGCGATACTGTTCGAAGAAGGCTGCATCGTCCTTCTTCGCACGATAGGCTGCTGAAAGCTTAGGAAAGGCAAGGAGCACCTCAAGGAACGCAGCACTCTCGAACCCTTCGGTATCAGCAACATCAACGTCGATGCGCTCAAGATGATCGATCGCTCGTGCAAGCGCTCCATCGAGCGCATCCTTATGCTTCTGATCGGTCTTCGTAAGACTGCTTCCCCAGGTCTCAGCGAGCGCTTGATACGTTTGTCCCAGCTCGATCATTTCACGCAAAGCGCGCGCATGGTCGAAGGCAGGAGACGCAAGATGAACGCTCTCGAATCCGTTTGGCATGCCAAGCGTCTTTTCCCACAGCTTCGTGATGAGCATCGAGATCGATTCGCTGCCAAACGAAGCTTTGGTTTCGGGATACCAGTCGAAAAGCCGCTTGAGCGGGCTAGTGTCTTCTTCCGAAAGATCCTCGAG
This sequence comes from uncultured Eggerthella sp., assembly GCA_902464295.1. Taxonomy (GTDB): domain Bacteria; phylum Actinomycetota; class Coriobacteriia; order Coriobacteriales; family Eggerthellaceae; genus Anaerotardibacter. The sequence goes on along the minus strand of CABQIW010000016.1, from coordinate 28,707 downwards.
CACGCTATCGAGCGCTTGTTGCCACAACTCATCCGCTTCTACGTTTTCGACCACCTCGAAGCCGGGATCGATGCCCAATTCGAGCGCATGTTCGCGCAAAATACGCGCGCACATTCCATGGATCGTGGTGATCCAAGCATCTTCGATCATAAGGGCCTGTTCATCAAGGCCTTCCTGCTGAAGCAGCGCACGGATGCGCGATTTCATCTCTGCGGCGCCCGATTTGCTGAACGTGGTGGCCAAGACCTCGTCAACCCGCCCGATAAAAGGCTGGCTGGTGCCTTCTTCGCCCACGAGCGCATACGCGATACGGTTCGTGAGCGTGAACGTCTTGCCGCTTCCCGCACCGGCTGCTACCGAGAGCGGTGCATCGAGCGTGGTGATGATCCTTCGCTGGCCTTCTGTCGCACTAGTGAGATCCATGCGCCCTCTTTTCACAATAGAGCACCGGACAATAGGTGCAGGCATCCTTGGTGCGAGGATCAGGAGCGATATCTCCGCGCTCCATGCGCTCGATCGTGTGCGCGATATCCTCTTCAACCAGATCGAGATACCCCTCGAAACTGCCCTTTACGCAGCTCGATCGCGAGATCGTTTCACTCTCGACGAGCGTTTGTGCAAGCGAACCACGCATGAGAGAGCGCTCATCCTTCGCGCTATAGCTCAAGTAAAGAGCTGCTTTAGGATGCAGCCCCTCTTTGCGACGCAGTGCCTGAGCATAGACGAGCGTCTGGATCCTCTCGGGGCTTTCAAAGGGCTCTCCTTCGTCTGCTGCATCAGGGTCATAACCAGCGGCAGGATACCTCGCAAGGGAGCCCTTGTAGTCGATCACGATGAAATTTCCTTTATCATCCGCATCGATGCGATCGACGCGCCCGTTGATGATCGCGCCGCCGTAGACGACCTCATCTTCCACAGGTATAACGTATTCGTGGTTGCGCACATGGAACCCTCTGAATATATCCTGCTGATAGGCCAGATTGGCAAGCAATTTGCTCTTCAGCTGCTCAAGCTCTTGACGCTCCAGTTCATTCACCGCGATCAGCCGATCACCCGGCTTGGCAGTTGCCTGCTGCTCGAGCAGATCATCGAAGACCACCGTGAAGAGCTCGCATGCCTCTTGCAGGGTCTCATGCGTGATACGCGCATGCCCCTGTTGTGCCCACAACTCGTAAAAGCGCTGGAAGACGCTGTGAACGAACAGGCCCATCTCGCGCGGGCCGAATTCCTCCCCTTCATCGTTCAGGCGAAGCTTACGCTGAACGAACCACTTGTAAGGGCAGCTTCGATAGGTCTCGAGCGCGGAAGGAGAGACGACCAAGCGCTCCTTGCCTGCGCTATCGCGGCGATACGTGAGCAATCGCGCGCGGTCTTCAGGGTCCAGTTCGCCATGCGCGAGCGGAGCTTCGAGCAGAAGCTCTGCGGGGCTCTCGGCGAAAAGCCGTGCGGTGCGATCGAATGATTCCTCCCCGATCTCTCGCAGAACAACATCCCTTCCCTCGCGCGCGCATTCGTTCAAGAACGTTTCCAAGAAGAACGCCGGATAGCACGCTTCTCCATTGCGATCCTGCTTCGCATACTCGAACACCACGCTCTTGCGCGCGAACGCGCGCACCCGCTCGAAACGCCGCTCGAGCGAGATGAGCGCAGTATCTTCGTAGGGCAGGTCGAAGCGCTCAAGGAAGCTCGTCAACGTGGAACGATGAGCATTCCCCCGGTAGTGTTCGCTATCGAGCGAAGTGAGTATGACCTGATCGCAGCAAGCTTTTGGAAATGCTGCAGCAGCTTCGAAGGTAGTGAACAAGATATGCTTTGCCTCGTTTCGCGCCTCTTCGCAAAACGGCACGCATGATACGCCTTCCGCATCCTGTTCGCTTAAGCATGCGCCTTCAGGAGTGAGCGTTGTGGCAAAGGGAGCTGAAAGCTGATCAGCCAGGACTGCCACATCGCAGGGAAGCACGCCGAGGGTTTGAGAATCGTAATAGAGATCTTTCAAGCGCGCGAGGATGCTGAACTCGGTTGCTTTCTTTGCTGCATCGAGCCTCAAGCGTTGGAGCAGATCCTCGAAATAGGAGAGCACCATACCGCTCTCTATATCTTCGAGGAGCGTCTCGAAAAGCTCAAAGGTGCGCGAAGCAGAAGCGATCGAATTGCGGATCTGTGAAGGATCGAGGGCACGATCGCTTCGGATGGCGCTTTCGATACGCTGTGCCTGAGCAGGTGGAACCTGCGCATAAGGAGAAGCGAGATAGACCTGCGCAGCTTCGAGCAGGCGAACATGGCTCGATCGTTCGCCCTCTAAAAGGCTCGCAACCGCACCGTAAGCGCGGCCGAACAGCGTATCGCGAAACGCAAGCTTCGCTTCAAGCGTGATGACATACCCCTGCGCCAGAAGCCCCTCTTTCATAAGCCCGAAAGGCACGCGCGGATCAGGAGCGGTGATGATGGTCTTATGGCAGGTAGGCGCTGTACGGATCGCTTGATCGATAAGGAATGCGCTTGCGCTCGGACCAGCGGGCTTGAGCAACAAGATATCTCTTTCTTGGTCATCTTCATCAACCTCGAAAAGAGAGATCTGGGCATCTTCCTCGCGGACCACACACGCGGTTTCCCCCAAAAAATCTTTGAGATACGCCGGCAGTTCATCTTGGGTCCGTACGATCACCGTGCCCAATCTCACCGAGGAGCGAATCTGATCGAGCGCGCACGCTGGCTCGATCAGACCTGCTTGGGAGAGCGCTTCGGTATAGCGATTGACGAACGCAATGATCGCTTCATCGCTCGCGGTAAGATCGGCCTGGTGAACCGTGCGGAAATCGGCATCGATATACCCGCCCCAATCACCAACGAAACGTGCCAGGAGTTCGACGGTGCCTGCCGAATCGACCCATTCATTTTGATGCGCAAGGAGCGATTTGATGATCAAAGACCGCTGAGGGGCGCTCACCAGCGCTTCACCACTACCCCACACTTCCCAGAGTTCTTCAACCAGCGCGCCTGGCGTGGTAACGTTCACACCCAGGGCGCTGTCTTTCGCTTGCGAAGCTAAGCGCTTGCGATAGCGCACGACCTCAGCTTGCGTGGAGAACAGTATGGTGGTTTCAGCGATCAATACGACTCTTTTCAAACGCGCGTTCAAGGCGTGTTGAACACGCACCTAACATGAAGGACTTCAAAGTAATGTTCATTTCATACGGAAATGAAACAACCACTTCATTTTAAGTCAAACCTATTATAATGAGGGCTGTCACCCTCTATATCGCGATGGACCGATGACTAATACTAGGGAGTTCTACATTGCGTGTGAAATGGGGATTCGTGTCCGTTGATACGAAAGCCAGGAAGCCCGCTGCGAACACCCACCTTCTTTTAGGTGGGTTCATCCTAGGAGGGTGACTTTTTTATGCGCTTCGCTCTCCTGTATCTCCGCTTCACGCGAACGTGCAGTTTCCTTCTAGCAGCGACCCGAAAGGCGCCCTCTACCACGAACTCGGTGCCTCGAAATCGATCGTATCCTGTTTCCAGAGCACCACTTCCCCGCTCTTGAGCGTTGCGGGGAGATCGATCACGCGCTGATTCGACGAACCTGCCCAATTCAGATCGTAGCTATGCAATGCTTCGATGAAGGGTCCATCAACGAGCACATCACAGAGCGCAAGCAGATCGGGCGCTTTTTCGTGAGGATGCCCTGCCATAAGATCTTCGAAGAGATATCCCGAATAGATCCAAAGATCGTAGCCTTCAGCCTTGAGCAGCTGCGCGAGCTCGTACACGCCTTCGACCTGCTCGAATGGCTCCCCGCCTGTGAGCGTGACCCCATGGATGAGCTTATTCTTATGGATTTCATGCACAATATCGGCAGGTTCGCACAAATAGCCCCCATCAGAAGGCTGCGACTCAGGGTTGTGGCACCCTGGGCAATGATGCGTACACCCCTGTACAAAAACGGAGAACCGCAGACCCGGTCCATCAACGATGGACTCGGGTGCGGTTCCGTACATCTTAAGCGTAGTCATTAGTCAATAGCGTGCTTAACGCGATCGTTCTCTTCAGCGCGCTTTGCGTCGTTGAAGCGATCGAGCGTACCTACCAGGTAGCCCGTGATACGGCGGATGCGCTCGAAACGGACGTTGTCGTCTTCGGCACGACCGCACTTCGGGCAGCGATCGCCGATGATGCCGTTGTAGCCGCAGACCGGATCGCGGTCGACCGGGTGGTTCACTGAACCGTAGCCGATACCAGATTCCTTCATGTGACGAATGATCGACTCGAACGCCTCGAGGTTATTCGTTGGATCGCCATCGAGCTCGACATAGGAGATGTGGCCACCGTTGGTGAGCGCATGATACGGCGCCTCGAGCGAGATCTTGTCGAACGCGTTGATGTCGTAGTAGACCGGCACATGGAAACCATTGGTGTAGTAATCGCGGTCGGTAACACCGGGAATGGAGCCATAGCGCTCACGATCCATACGCACGAAGCGACCGGAAAGACCTTCAGCAGGCGTAGCGATGAGCGAGTAGTTCATCTTGCGCTCCTGGCTCAAGCGATCGAGGTAGCCGCGCATGTGACCAACGATCTCGAGGCCGAGCTTCTGAGATTCCGGATCCTGTCCATGATGGCTGCCCGTGAGCGCTACGAGCGCTTCGGCCAAACCGATGAAGCCAACAGTGAGCGTGCCATGCTTGAGCACTTCTTCCTGCGTATCGTTCATGGAGAGCTTCTCGGAATCGATCCACACGCCCTGACCCATGAGGAACGGCGCATTGTAGACATGCTTGCTCGCCTGGATCTTGAAACGTTCGTCGAGCTGGCCGACAACGAGCGCGAGCTTAGCGTCGAGCAGATCGAAGAACAGATCGCGATCGCCCTTCGAGCGGATAGCAAGGCGCGGAAGGTTGATGGAGGTGAAGCTCAAGTTGCCGCGACCCGTGGTGATCTCGCGACTAGGATCGTAGACGTTACCCATAACGCGCGTACGGCAACCCATGTAAGAGATCTCCGTTTCGGGCGTGCCCTTGTAGTACTGAAGGTTGAAAGGAGCATCCACGAAGCTGAAGTTCGGGAACAGGCGCTTAGCCGAGCAGCGCATAGCGAGCTTGAAGAGATCGTAGTTCGGATCGCCCGGATTGTAGTTCACGCCTTCCTTCACGCGGAAGATCTGCACCGGGAAGATGGGCGTTTCGCCACTGCCAAGGCCTTCTTCAGTTGCCAGCAAGATGTTCTTGATGACCATGCGGCCTTCAGCAGACGTATCCATGCCGTAGTTGATCGAAGAGAACGGGGTCTGAGCGCCAGCGCGGGAGTGCATGGTGTTCAGGTTATGAACGAGTGCCTCCATGGCCTGGAACGTGGTGCGATCGGTATCGGCCTTTGCGGAGCTTTCTGCATAGCCGAGGATGCGCTTAGCGACGGCTTCTTCGATGCCCAGATCGATGAGCTCCTGCTGAATGGCACCTTCGAAGGTTGCGTCCATGACCAAGCTTGCGCACTTGCCCGTTTCGCCCTCTACGCGGCCGATGATGGTCTCCGCAGTTTCCTTGGGATTCTCCACATCGGTGAGCAGGCTGAGCGCTTCGAAGAGGTGTTTCTTATAGAGACGTTTGAAGGTCTTCTGCACGCCGAGCGCCAGACCGTAGTCGAAGTCGCAGATGGACTGGCCACCATGCTGATCGTTCTGGTTGGACTGGATGGCGATACAAGCGAGCGCCGAATAGCTGGCGATGTCGTTGGGCTCACGCAGCACGCCATGACCGGTGGAGAAACCGCCCTTGAACAGGCGGCGCAAATCGATCTGGCAGCACGTAGTGGTGAGCGTGTAGAAATCCATGTCGTGGATGTGGATGTCGCCTTCGCGGTGAGCGCGTGCGAACTTCGGATCGATGACGCACATCTCGTAGAACTGCTTCGCGGATTCCGAGCCGTACTTCAGCATGGTTCCCATGGCAGTATCGGCATCGATGTTAGCGTTCTCGCGCTTCATGTCCGAATCGCTCGCCTTAGAGAACGTGATGTCCTTCAGGGTTTGCACGAGGCGGCTGTTCACGTCGCGCACGCGGTTGCGCTCGGCGCGGTAGAGGATGTATGCCTTGGCAGTCTGGCTGAAGTTCGCCTCGATGAGCGCCTCTTCAACAAGATCCTGCACACCTTCAACGGTAGGCGTACCTTCGATGGCACCCTCTTCGAGCTTTTCCATGACCGAATCGGTGATCTGTTCGGCGACAGAGCGATCCTGCATCGCGCCTGATGCCTGGAACGCCTTCTCGATCGCATCGGCGATCTTGGTCTGGTCGAAGACCGTTTCGCGTCCGTCTCGTTTGATGATTGATGTAATCATGCAGCTTCTCTCCTACGTTTGATCGATGGTTAACCTGCAATTGCGTCCAACTACGCACAGGGAAGTTTTCCCCATGCTTTCCAAGTTTTCCACGTCTTTTGCTCACGTTATGCACAACATATTGTGGTCGTGTCGCGAAAGATCGTATAGATATAGTAGAAACTAAAAATCTGCTATACAAGTCTTGACATAGATATTCTTCCGCATATGGTCAAAAAAACTTGTGAGCAACATGGCAACAGCAGGCGCACGAGATGTGTGAGGGGTCGGGTAATTCAGCACATCACAGATGTGTCGAATTACCCGACCCCTCACACGCCCCTCACACAAAAGAAAAGCCGCTCTTAATGAACGGCTCCGTAGTAATATCCCCATCCGTGCGAAGAGAGCGATGAGTTGAACTGATCGCACAACTTGATGCGATCATACGTTCCCGGCGGAAGCAATGAAACGATCTCGAGCAGATCAGGATTCAGATCGAGCGATTCAGCCTGTACCACGATATCGAGACGCGTTTGCTCTTCGGCATCGGCGAACAGGCTATCGACGAAATCTTGCAGGACGCCGAAATCAGGGCTCTTCTCGAGTTTTGCCATACTGAGCCCTCCTTACGCGACCACATCGAGACCGGCGAGGGTAGCGACCAACCCACCGGTATACGCGAACGTTGCCACTCCTCCTGCACGCAGGAATTGAACACCTTGCTGGCGCAGCTTGAGCGCGCAATCGATCATGCGATCGGGCGAATAGTAGGGATTATCCAAGTCCGGATCGTAAGCGCGCTCGATCAGTTCACGCACCACTAATTCTGCAAGCAGCGGCTTTGTGGTGTTCTCACGCAGCGTCTCGATCGCAGGAGCAAGATGCTCATACGTGGCTCCCGAAGCGATGCCGATCACATCTGCTCCATATTCATCGGCAAGCGCGACCGCCTCGGCAAGCGTATGAGTGTGCGTGGGTAACTCCCCCGCATCGGTGAGCGCATAGGACAAGAAGATAGGACCATCGTAGACCGCCCGCGCGCCCATGAGCGCGCACTGGGCATCGTAGACGCTCGTGAATCCACTGAAGAAGAGGGCATCAAAGGGATATTCAGCAAGCTCCTTCGCTGCCGTTTGATACTGAGCGCGCGAAGCTTTGAGCGATGTTGCGCTCGATTCATCCAAAGGTAGCCCGCTCGGGCCGATGACCGCAAGCGCATGTTCAGGGCTGAAGGCATGCACGCTCTCCCAAGCGAATGCCGCGATATCTTTGCCGTGTCCCTCGAATTTCTCGTGAGCAAGACGCGCATTGGTGATGCATTCGGTGGCCGTGCAGAAACAAGGCGTGCCGATCATCTTCTCCATCTGATAGGCCTGCTCGACCGTTTCTGGCTCACACAGGTCGACATAGGCTTCCTCGGTGGCCAGATCGAAGCCGAGCTGAGCAAACGAATGGTTGAACGACGTGCTCAAAACGAGCATATCTTTGCCGAAACGCATCTGGATATCTGCCATTGCTTATCCTCTTTCCGAGCGAAGCACACCTTTGAAGACCTTCTTACTGAGATAGTGTACCATCCCCGAAAGCAGCAAGATCGTGCCTCACATCCAACGGAACGAATCTTTGCCAGCGCCGAGCTTGAAATGGTACTTCACCAATCCCAGATCCTCCCCCGCGAATGTTCCAGGCTCGTAGGCAATGGAGACTTCATCTCCCTTTCCGTGAATCTGAAAGTTTTGCTTATTGAGTGCCGTAGGCGCGAGGAGAGCTGCTGCAACACCACGCTTGAACCAAAGAGGAGCCTCCCCTTCATACGTCGCGACTTCTGAAGGGCCCTTTGACTTATGAGGCTTGCCCTGTGTTGCGCCATATCCGAGCGCAATGATCCCGATGACCTTTTCGCCTTTCGCTTTCTCTTCCATCTTCATGCGATTGAATGTTCCACCAACCCACCAGGTGTTCAATCCCAGTGTCTGGCAGTAGAGCATAAGATCGGCACCAGCCATACCAAGCCGCTCATTCAGATCAGCGCTTTCAGGTCCTGCGAGGATGAAGTAGTTTCGTACGCCTTTTGCAAGAATGAGCTTGATGGCTGCATTGAAAGCCTCGGTGTTATCGAGAACAAGGCTGATATCTACCCCATATTCGTCATTCAGCATTCTCGTGTGCTGTTCGATCTTCTCGCGGCATTCTTGAGGTATCGGTTTGTCAAGATATTTGCGAACCATATGCCGCTCATACATCGCTTGCTTCATATCCATAGGTACTCCTTATCAAGAGGGACAGCGTCTTGGGATCGAAAGTGAGATTCATCCTTTGAACTGCGGCCTCTCTAGAATGTTCGTTAGTTTTTCGACTATCCTGATCAGCTCTTCTATGTCTTCATGCCCCATCGCCGCGATCAAAGCATCGAGTTTCATGTTGAATTCGCTCTTCTCGTCGCCTAACAGTTCACGCCCTTTCGGCGTAAGCAGGACCAGCGTGCTGCGGCGGTTTTCGCGAGGAAGCGTTCGTGAAATGAACCCCTTGTGCTCAAGCGAGCTCATCATTTGCGACACCGCACCTTTAGTAACAGAGAGAAATCGTCCAATGTCCGTGGGACCCACATTCGAAGAACTGCTCGGATCATTCTCCTCGATGGCGCGCAAGAGCATGAATTCAGCGAGACTAATATCCTGTTTTCCGTCTACCAACTTCATGCCCAAGCCAGAATTGGCAAGCTTCTTGAACTTGAATATGGTCTGCAGAAGCTCGATACGAAGCTCCTCGTCTTTTGTCCTGCTCGCATTATCAGTCATAGAGCGTTCCCCTCTTATCTTTCTTTATCGCAAGGAACTACGTTCGCAAGCTCCGCAATGCGCTCTCGAGCGTTTCCTGTAAATAGTCCTCCGTGGTAGCACAGCACATTCCTTTAGACATAAGATATTTTAGTTTAGTACTATACTATATTGTTCTAAACAATTAGCAAGCGACAAGGAATCCACACACAGCAACTACCTGTTCTTGTGTGCCTAATCACTGCTTTCTATGCAAAACAGATGAATGAATCTCTCGATGATTTGGTGAAACACTGCAAAAAGCGACTTTTGTTTGACAAGCCACGCGGCTTGCGTACAATGTTGAAGGGCGAAACGCACAGCAAGCGCTGGATGATTCGTCGAATATGTGGGGACGTAGCTCAGTTGGGAGAGCGCAGCGTTCGCAATGCTGAGGTCGTGGGTTCGATCCCCATCGTCTCCACCACGTAAAACAAATGACCCTTGCCGTTTAGGTAAGGGTCATTTTTCTTGACAGGTTAAAGTCTCTGATCGCTACCGCGACATGGACATGGCAAACCTGTGCGCAGGTGCTCTATACCTGCGAGAGTTGCGCACAAGCACCGATCTTACTGAATACCCTCCAATTTCGGAATGTACTTGAAGCCTTCTTCAAGATCCTCGTCAGTCGGGATGTAGTCGGTCATCGTGCCTTCGCGATAGGCCTGATACGCCATCATATCGAAGTAGCCGGTACCCGTCAGACCGAACACGATGGTCTTCTCTTCGCCAGTTTCCTTGCACTTGAGCGCCTCATCGATCGCCACACGGATCGCGTGAGCCGATTCAGGAGCAGGAAGCGTACCTTCCACACGTGCGAACAAGGTTGCCGCCTCGAAGACATCCGTCTGCTTGACACTGCGCGCCTCATCGATGAAACCATCATGATAGAGCTGCGAAAGGATCGGGCTCATACCGTGATAGCGCAGGCCACCAGCATGGTTCGGGCTGGGAATGAAGCCGGAGCCGAGCGTGTACATCTTCGCGAGCGGCGTGACCTTGCCCACATCGCAGAAATCGTAGGCAAACTTGCCGCGCGTGAGCGTGGGGCAGCTTGCTGGCTCAACGGCGATGAAGTACGGCGCATCCTTGCCTTCGAGCTTGTCCGCCATGAACGGAGCCATGAGGCCGCCCAAGTTTGAGCCGCCGCCTGCACATCCGATCAGGACATCAGGCTTCACGCCGATCTTCTCGAGCGCTGCCTTCGTCTCGAGACCGATGATGGACTGGTGGAGCAGCACCTGATTGAGCACTGAACCCAAAACATAGCGACAACCTTCGGTCGAGACCGCTTCTTCAACCGCCTCAGAAATAGCGGTACCGAGCGATCCAGTGTTATCGGGATCCTTCTCCAGGATGGAGCGACCAACGTTGGTCTCCATGGAAGGAGATGCCGTAACGCGCGCATTGTAGGTCTCCATGACCGCCTTGCGGAATGGCTTCTGCAAAGCCGAGCATTTCACCATGAACACATGCAGATCGAGTCCGAAAAAGCCCGTTGCCATCGAAAGCGCGGTGCCCCATTGGCCTGCGCCTGTTTCGGTGGTAAGGCATTTCAGACCCTGCTCCTTGGCGTAGTAAGCCTGCGCGATCGCAGAGTTGAGCTTGTGCGAACCTGAAGTGTTGTTGCCCTCGAACTTGTAGTAGATCTTCGCGGGCGTATCGAGCGCCTCTTCCAGGAACTTCGCGTGTACCAGCGGTGAGGGGCGATACATGCGATAGAAATCGCGCACCTCTTCGGGGATCGGGATGAACTTGTCGGTGTTGTTCAGCTCCTGCTTGGCAAGCTCGGTACAGAAGACCGGCTCAAGGTCAGCCACGGTTACCGGCTCGAGCGTCGCTGGGTTCAGAATAGGCGCATGATCGGTATCCATGAACGCGCGAATGTTCAACCATGCTTTGGGCAGCTCATCTTCCGCAAGATACGTTTTGTATTCGGTGCTGGTTCGGTTGGTCATTGTTTCTCCTTTCCGAAGCCAGGGCATAAAAAAACGCCCTGCCTCCTACAACGTTTCCGTGCAGGGACAAGAGCGAAACTCCTGCGGTGCCACCACTGCTTGATGCGAATGCATCCTCTCATGAAATGCACGCGACCGAAAACGCGAACATCTCTGCTCTGTTACGGGAGCTCCCGTTCTTCACTACTGGGATTCCATCCGTTCGCAAAGACCCTCCGAGGCCCATTGGTCAGCTCGTTTACTGCCAGGCTTCCACCGCCCCTGGCTCTCTAGAAGTACGTGACTGCCGTCTTCCTCGTCAACGGTTTAGAACCATGATAATCACGCGTACCGCGTTTTTCAAGGGAGAATTTGATGAATGCCTATCTCAGCCGGCGCTTGATCTCTTCGAGCAGCACCGTGCACCCCGCGTCCACATCTTCGAAGGTGGTCTCGAAATCGCCCGTATACCAGGGATCGGCCACATCGCGCGACCAGCCGGGCCAATCGAGCAAGAGGCTGCATTTTTCCTGTGGATCATTCTTGAACAGGCGCAGCATATCGCGCATGTTGTAGCGGTCCATGCCGACGATATAGTCGAAGCGATCGTAATCGCTCCGCTTGGCAAGATGCGCTTCGCGTGGAGCGAATGGAATGCCGTGCTCTTCAAGGATCGCGCGGGTGCCCCGATGGATATCCGAGCCGATCTCATCAGTATGGAGCGCCGCCGATTCGACGTGCGCCTTATCGGCAAGTCCCGCGCGCGCAAGCTTATCCTCCATGACGAACTCCGCCATAGGCGAGCGACAGATGTTTCCGTGACAAAGAAAGAGAATCGCAGTCATCGTGAACCTTTCATGAATCCGTTGCGGCGTACGCCAATCTCAAGCACCGTGAGCGATCCCGTAAGCATCATTGCGCGAAAGCCCGTATGCCTTCCGAAGATGCGCAACGATCTCCTTTTTGGAGAGCTCGCCTGCAGCCAACAACGCCGCAGCTTCTTCGCGTGCATCATGCGCCGAAGCGCTCGCCTGCGCATCAGCCTCGGCCATGCTCGACGCATCGATCACGAGCACGATCTCACCTTTGACCTGGCCTTCGACTGCACGTTCGGCAAACTCGTGCGCAACTTCGCCACTCAGCCCACGCACGACTTCTTCATGGATCTTCGTGAGCTCCCTGCATACCGCAACGTTACGCAGCGGAAACGCTTCGGCCACCGTCTCGAGCGCTGAAACGATGCGATTCGGGCTTTCATAGAACACGAGCACTGCATCGAGCGCTCGGAGCGATTCGAGCACAGAGGCACGCTCCCCTGCTTTGCGCGGGAAAAAGCCTCCGAAATAGAAACACGGCGCGGTGAAACCACTGGCAACATAAGCCGTGGCAACCGCTGTTCCCCCTGGCAATACCTCAACGGCAATCCCACGCTCGTATGCGCGTTCGATCAAGCGCTGGCCTGGGTCGGAGACACCGGGCATGCCTGCATCCGAACAGTAGCAAACGCACTCCCCTGCCTCCACACGGTCGAGCACACTATCGGCCTTTTGCGCGAGGGACGCTTCATCCAAACGCTCAAGCCGCTTCTGGATACCGAGCGCTGCAAGCAGCTTGCCGGTGACGCGCGTGTCTTCGCAGCACACCACATCACACGTCTCGAGCGCCGTGCACGCACGCGGTGACAGGTCGCCCAAATTCCCCAGCGGCGTGGGGCAGATAACGAGCTTTCCTGCCGAATGCTCTTGTGCTGTTGCTCTTATCACGACCGTACGATCCTCTACGAACGCACCGAACTAGAACGATTCAGCGATGTTGAAGCGCGTAGAAGGCTCAGATCCAACATATGCGACCACTTCAACCTCGACGAGCGCGCCCTTCGGTAGCGCATCGACCCCTACCGCACTACGTGCCGGCAAGTTCTCATCGAAATAGCGCGCATACACTTCATTGAACGCCACGAAATCGTTGATGTCGTCCAAGAAGCAGGTCGTTTTCACCACGTGATTCAGATCGGTTCCCGCAGCTTCCAAAAGCCTGGTCACGTTCTTCATCACCTGCTCGGTCTGTTCCTGGATCGTAGTGCCGACCATCTCTCCGCTGGCCGGATCGAGCGCGATCTGCCCTGATGCGAATAGCATCCCGTTCACCACGATGCCTTGCGAATAGGGGCCGATGGCCGCTGGTGCGTTATCCGTGCGTACTACTTTCATGTGTTCTCCTGCTTCTCTTACGCTAAGCTCCCGCAAGTCGATTCAACGTCCAAGCGCATCCTCTCACGTTTGCCCAACTCGTTCTTTTATTTGCTCATTACTTATTTACAATAGAGATGACGTTTTCATTATTCCACGAAAACTAAGCGCAGATACGGCGAAAGCCAGATTAGACCACCTTAAGCGGCCGCAGCGGTTCTTCGTCACATACCTGCTCCAAAAAAGAACCAAAGGAACTGTTCCATGCCTAGTGCCGATACCACTCCCCAGCTGACCCTTGACACCTTCGAAGACGCTTCCAAACGCGTCAAGGAGGTCACCCAGGAAACGAAACTCATCTACAGCCCACACTTCAGCAAGGAGACGGGCAACGATGTCTACTTGAAACCAGAGAACATGCAGCGCACGGGCGCCTACAAGGTGCGCGGCGCCTACTATAAGATCTCAACGCTTTCCGATGAGGAACGCAAGCGCGGGCTGATCACGGCTTCTGCGGGCAACCATGCACAAGGCGTTGCCTATGCCGCCAAGAAGTTCGGCGTGCCTGCCACCATCGTCATGCCCACCACCACGCCCTACATCAAGGTCGAGCGCACGAAATCGCATGGGGCTGAAGTGGTGCTAGCAGGTGAGGTCTACGACGAATCCTACGAACATGCGCTCAAGCTTGCTGAAGAGCAAGGGCTCACGTTCATCCATCCGTTCAACGATTTGCAAGTTGCTGCAGGTCAGGGATCGATCGCCATGGAGATCGTCCAGGAGCTACCGCTCGTTGATGCCATCCTCGTGCCCATCGGTGGCGGCGGGCTGGCATCAGGTGTTTCCACGCTCGCCAAGATGCTCAACCCGCGCATCAAGGTGATCGGCGTTGAACCTGCAGGCGCTGCCTGCATGAAAGCATCGCTCGAAGCAGGGCACGTGGTGAAGCTGCCTTCCGTGAGCACCATCGCCGATGGCACCGCTGTGCTCGAACCAGGCGACAAGGTATTTCCTTACATCCAGGAGAACATCGACGAGATCATAACGGTCGACGATGACGAGTTGATCGTGGCATTCCTCGACATGGTCGAGAATCACAAGATGGTCGTCGAGAATTCGGGCTTGCTCACTATTGCCGCGCTCAAGCACTTGAGCATGCTCGACAAGAAGGTCGTCTCCATCCTTTCAGGCGGGAACATGGACGTGATCACCATGGCAACCGTGGTGCAGCATGGCCTTATCCAGCGCGATCGCATCTTCACCGTGTCGGTGCTCTTACCCGATCGGCCCGGAGAGCTCGTGAACGTGGCGCAGATCATCGCCGAACAGAATGGCAACGTGATCCGCCTCGATCACAACCAGTTCGTTACCGCGAACCGCAGCGCTGCGGTCGAGTTGCGTGTGACCATCGAAGCCTTCGGCACCGACCACAAAGGTCGTATCGTGCACGCGCTCCAAGAGGCGGGCTACTCCCCCCAGCTCATCCAAGCACACCTGTAGCTTAGATACAGAAGCCGATCACGACGGAAAGCTTGCTGTTCGCGTTCAGCGATTCCGGGGCATTCTGCTCGGTATCATAGCCTTTGCCCTGGCTGAAGAACTGCGTTGCGGTTTCTGGATTCGGGCTTCTGAACCACCAGTTCAGATCGCCAGACCCCGCAAGCTTAGACGAGAGATCTTGCTTGAAGGCATCATCTTCCAACAGCATATATTGTGCACCCTCTGCATTGAGCACATTCGCATAGCCTACCGTGCCGAACGATTCGCCCGCAAACTCGACCGCTGAGAGCGCCCAGACTTTATCACCTGTGACGCTAACCGCATCGGGCGATTCGGTATTGCCCGCATTGTTGGTCTCTTTCTTCACTTCAACGATGTATTCTTGCAGATCAGCAGGAAGCGATTCGAAGAATTCGCCATTGAGCTGAGCACGCAGCGCAGACGCTTCCCAGCCACCCTGGTTCGTCGCAGCATCATTCATCGGAGCCTCTTCAACGGGCACGGTAACGATGAAGCTCATGCCAGCATTGCCAGAGTTATTCGTGCGAGGATCGTGATAGACCCCCACCAAGTGCGCCTGGGCTTTTGTACCATCCGCTAGCGTGAAGTCCTTCACCAGGTCCATGCGGAGCGTCCCGTCTTCATTCACGAAATCGTGCTTCTTCGCCTCGCGCAGTGCGCCATCGACGTTACCCGCCATGGTCATATTGCTCGAGATCTCGGCGATCTGCTCCCAGGAATAGTCATTGAACGACTGCGGTTCCTCTTCGGCAAAGAAGCCCACCTTATTGCTGCTCATATAAATGAATACGAATCCGATGATGGCAACGATAACGAGCGCAATGCCGCCAGCGATCATCGACTTCTTCGTCGTTTTCGGCTGAATAGGCTCGATGTATTCGTTGCAATGTTCGCAATGAAACCCATCCTCTTGATGAGGGGCACCACAGTGGGGACAACGCATGAATTACTCCTTCGCGCTACTGGTAAGCTCGGTCACTTCGTAGTCTTCTACTTTATCAGGTTCACTCTGCAGGGCGAGCGTGTCCGAGAAGAGCACCTGCGAAGGAGCCTTGCGCTCGGCGTGCTCAGAGAGCTGCTGTTCTGCCAGATTCGCCTTCGCGACCGAGATCATGAGCTTGATACGGTTGAGCTGGTTCACCTCTGAAGCACCAGGGTCGTAGTCGACCGCCACGATGTTCGTGCCCGCATAACGACGGCGAAGCTCCTTGATGACCGACTTACCCACCACGTGATTCGGCAAGCAGGCGAAGGGCTGAGCGCACACGATGTTCGGGGCGCCGTTTAGAATGAGCTCCACCATCTCAGCCGTGAGCAGCCATCCCTCACCCATCGAATTGCACAGGCTCAAGATCTCTTCAGCGTATTCCGCCAGCTCATAGATGTTCGTGGAAGGCTCGAAGCGGCTCGATCTGCGCAGCGCGTCATCCATCGGTTTGCGCAGGTGGTAGAGCATCTTCAGCCCCGCGCGCGCGCCGATCGCACCCTTCTTGCTACGTCCGAGCGGATCTTTTTGGAAGATCGAACCTGCAATGCCGAACATGAAGAATTCAGCAAGCCCTGGAACTACCGCTTCGCAGCCTTCGGCCTCGATCACGTCGACCACCTGGTTGTTCGCCGTGGGATGGAACTTCACCAAGATCTCGCCGACCACGCCTACACGCGGTTTCGTACCTTCGCCCTGAAGAGGCAGGTTATCGAAATCGTCGACGATCTCCTGCACGGTCTTCTTGAAGCGACCAGCCTTCTCACCTTCGTAGATCTGCGCTTGGCAACGTGTCATCCAATGATCGAACAGGCGGTTCGCCGCACCAGGCTCGCATTCATAGGGACGGGTGCGATAGAGGCACTGCATGAGCAGATCGCCGTAGAAGATGGCATAGATAGCGTTGTAGAGCATCGTCGCGGAGACGTTGAAGCCCGAGTTCTCTTCATCGAGCTTCTTGAACGCCAGCGAGATGACCGGAATATGCTCGAGACCCACCGACTTGAGCGCCTTGCGAATGAGCGCGATATAGTTGGTCGCGCGACAGCCGCCACCCGTTTGTGTGATGATGACCGCAAGCTTATCGGTGTCGTACTTGCCCGACATGACCGCTTCCATGATCTGGCCGGTGACCAGGATGGATGGATAGCAGATGTCGTTGTTCACATACTTGAGGCCCGCATCGACCGCGCCATGGTCGACCGAAGGCAAGAGCTCGAGATTGTAGCCCGCCTTATGGAAGACCTTCACGAGCAGGTCGAAATGGATCGGCGCCATCTGCGGACAGAGGATCGTGTAGCCCTCGTCGAACATCTCCTTCGTGAACTCCGCACGAGGGAACTCCGTCGAAGCGCCCTCAGCCGCTTCGGTAGTTGCAAGCGCATCCGCCTCTTGGGTCGCCTCGGCCTCATCGAGCGTTGCCTTGGCGAGCGCACGAGCGGCCTCCCCTTCGGTCTTGCCCGTCTTTTCCGCCAAGCGCGCATCGATATCGGCCTGGATCGCATCGATATCGAGCGATGCCACCGGACAGGTAGAAGCGTGCGCGTTCTGTTCGGCCAGCTCATCAGCCTGATCCTTGAGCGCAGCGAGCAGCGAACGGATACGGATACGCGCCGCACCTAAGTTCGACACCTCGTCGATCTTCAACACGGTATAGATCTTGCCCGCACCCTCCAAGATCTCCTGCACCTGGTCGGTCGTAAGAGCATCGAGGCCACAACCGAAGCTGTTCAGCTGGACCAGATCGAGATCATCACGCGTGGTGACGAGCTTCGCGGAATTGTAGAGGCGCGTGTGATACATCCACTGATCCACCACGCGGATCGGACGTTCAAGACGCGCCATATGCGCGACCGAATCCTCCGTGAGCACCGCCAGACCAAAGCTTTGGAGCAGCTCAGGGATAGCATGGTTGATCTCGGGATCGAGGTGATACGGCCTACCTGCCAGCACGATGCCATGCGTGCCCGTGTCCTCCATCCACTTGAGCGTTTCTTCGCCCTTGTGACGGATGTCCTCTTTGAAGGCCACGTCTTCAGCCCAAGCAGCCTCGACCGCTGCTTCGATATCCTTCTTGCTCGGCAACTTGCCCTTTTCGTCCTTCATGAGCTCCGGGTGCCTCTCCACCAACTCCACGTAGAGGCGCTTCTTCAGATGATCTTTCTGGTCATACGGAACGAAGGGGTTCAAGAACTCAACATCCGTTTCGTTGAGCTCATCGATGTTGAGGCGCAGCGCCTCGGAATAGCTCATGACGATCGGGCAGTTGAAGTGATTGCCTGCGCCTTCGTCTTCCTGACGCTCCCATTTCGAACAGGGCATCCAGATGAAGTCGATATCCTTATCGAGCAGGTTCATCACATGACCGTGCGAGAGCTTCGCCGGATAGCACACGCTCTCGGAAGGCATGGACTCGATGCCCGCTTCGTAGGTCTTCTTCGTCGAAGCGTCCGAAATTTGAACACGGAACCCGAGCTCATTGAAGAAGGTGAACCAGAACGGGTAGTTCTCATACATGTTGAGCGCACGCGGGATACCCACCGTGCCACGCGTTGCCGCTTCGGCGGAAAGCGGTTCGTAGTGATCGAAGAGACGTGCGGTCTTGTACTCGAAGAGATTCGGCACCTCGGTCTTGATAGCCTGAGTGCTCGCTCCCTTCTCACAGCGGTTGCCCGTGATGAAGCGGCGATGGCGCCCGGTTGCTTCGTCGATACCGAAATCGTTCACCGTGAGCAAGCAGGCATTCGAACAAGCTTTGCAGCGAACGGTACGATGGGTCGGCGCGAGCGCTTCGATCTCTTCGAGCGAGAGCATGCTCGTTAGCGGCACTTTCGGACCCACATCGGGCGACAACGGCTGATCGGCAAGCGCCTGTTCGACCTCTGCATAGCGATCGCGCGCCAAGAGCGCCGCACCATACGCGCCCATATTGCCCGCAATATCTGGGCGAACCGCATCAACTTCTGCCAGCTGCTCGAACGCGCGCAATACTGCATTATTCAGGAACGTTCCACCCTGGACGATGACCTTCGTGCCCACCTCATGCGGATCGCGGATCTTGATCACCTTGAAGAGCGCATTCTTGATGACCGAAATGGCCAAGCCAGCAGCGATATCGCCCACCGTTGCGCCTTCCTTCTGCGCCTGCTTCACGCGCGAATTCATGAACACCGTACAACGGCTTCCCAGATCGACCGGATTCTTCGCGGAGATCGCACTCTGAGCGAATTCCGAAACATCCAGGTTAAGGCCACTGGCGAAGCTCTCGATGAAGCTTCCGCAGCCTGAAGAGCACGCTTCGTTGAGCATGATGTGATCGATCACGCCATCTTTCACGCGCAAGCACTTCATATCCTGCCCGCCGATATCCAAGATGAACTCCACGCCAGGAAGCATCTCCTGTGCGCCGCGCAAATGTGCGACCGTCTCGATCTCGCCTGAATCGACGCGCAACGCCTCGAGCAACAAGCCTTCGCCATAGCCGGTGACCGTTGAATGGCCGATCTCGACCAACGGCTCACCCGTTTGCGGATCGCGCGGGAGCGCCGCATAGAGCTCGGCCATGCGTGCCTTCGCGCAACCGAGCACATCACCCTTATTGTTCGCATAGCTCGACCAGAGCAGGCTGCCATCCTCTGCGATGAGCGCCGCCTTGAAGGTGGTCGAACCAGCATCGATACCTAAGAAGGCCGTGCCACGATAGTCCTCGAGCGAAGAGCGACGAACGACCTCTTTATCGTGGCGTTCGTAGAACTCTTGCAGTTCCTCGTCGTTCGCGAAAAGCGGAGCCAGGCGCACTACCTCAGAGCCTTGCACATCGCCCAGGTTCTCCAGGCGCGTGATGATGGCAGAAAGCTGTTCGACGTTCGCATCTTCCGCGCGAGCACCCGCGATAGCGCAACCGCTCGCAACGAACAGATGCGCATTATCAGGCACGATAATGTGATCCTTGTCCAGTTCGAGCGTATCGTAGAAACGCTCGCGCAGCTGGGGCAAGTACTGCAACGGGCCACCAAGGAACGCGACATTGCCGCGGATCGGACGACCGCACGCAAGACCCGAGATGGTCTGCGTGACCACCGACTGGAAGATCGAAGCTGCGATATCTTCCTTCTTCGCGCCTTCGTTGAGCAGCGGCTGAACATCGGTCTTGGCGAACACGCCGCAACGCGAGGCGATCGGATAGAGAATCGTGTGGCTTTCAGCCAGCTCATTCAGACCCGAGGCATCAGTGTCGAGAAGCGCCGCCATCTGATCGATGAACGCGCCCGTGCCACCTGCGCACGTTCCGTTCATGCGCTGCTCGATGCCGTTGTCGAAGTAGATGATCTTCGCGTCTTCGCCGCCTAGCTCGATCGCAACATCAGTTTGGGGGATGAACGTCTCGACCGCTGTCTTCGAAGCAATGACCTCCTGCACGAACTCGATACCGAGCCACTGGGAAAGCAGCAACCCGCCCGAGCCCGTGATGGCCACCGTGAAGTCCTGCGTAGGATAGTGTGCAGCCGCCTCCTTCAGCACCTCGAGCACCGTTGCGCGCACATCGGCATGATGACGGCGATACACGGCCCACAAGATCTCGTTCGCATCGTCGAGCACCGCAAGCTTCACCGTGGTGGAGCCAACATCGATGCCGATATGAAGGATGCTGGTTTCTGGTTGTTTCGTTTCAGTCATAGAAGTAGTTCACCGTCCATTACAATTCGATGGATTCGCCTGGTTTGATGAAGAAAAGTCGCATGGCAATGCGCGCCATGTCTTCGGATGATTCAAGGGTTCCGCGCTCGATCCAACGCATGATGATACCCAAATAGGCCGACGCGTAGAAGGCCACATAGTAGTCGACGAACGCTGTAGGATTCGTGCGGTATTTTTCGTGCAAGATGTTCTGCACCAGGTTCTCGCACACCGCTTCGCGCAAACGTGGCGCAAAACGTGCATCCCCTCCTGGTCCCAACACCGCGTGAAGGAAATCGCTCTGCTCGCGCAAATAGTCGAAGAGATCGACGAGCAACGGCAGCGGCGTGCCCGCCACACGATAGGCCAGCATATCAGCAAGCGAAATGCGCTGCATGCGCTCTTGAAGCGCTGCGATATCTGCCATGACCTCGTCTTCGAGCACGGCAAGAAGATTCTCTTTGTCGCGGAAATGGTTGTAGAACGTGCCGCGATTCAGATCCGCGCGATCGCAGAGATCGTTCACGGTTATCGAATCGAAGCCCCGCTCCTCAAGAAGAGCGATGAGCGCCTGGCGCAGAGCACGCTTCGAACGCGTGATGCGGCGGTCTTCACAAGCTGAAGCCGAACGCGTTACTGGCGCTTCGCAAACTGCAGCACTGCCCAAAATCCCTCATTTCAACAAGATGAGCATTAATGAACATCGTGTTCATTTTCGTTCATTGTACCTGCTGCAAGGGCGTAGGGCAAGGCAGACAGCGCGCAAGTCTCGCTTCTTCAAAAAGTCTTCGTCTCTCGTAGAGAAGAGCGATGCACGGGCCCTCTGCTGCATGCGGACCCTCTGCCACTCACGAACCCGGCGCTGGGCGTGGTCTCCCTGCAGCGAGCGAACCCGCTCGCTGCACGCAAAAGCAAAAGCGCTCACCCTGCGTCTTAGCGCCACTGCCACCTAAAGGAAGCGCCGCACGCCAGAGGATGGAATTTGCTAGACTAAGCAGATACGAAACCATTGCGAGATGCCACGAGCGCATCACGCACAAAACAAGGAGCTTCCATGCAGATCACGCCTGAAGAGATCGCCGAAACACTTGCCATGGTCGGCAAACAACACCTCGACATTCGTACTATCACGCTCGGGCTCAATCTGCGCGGTTGCACCCATGAAGAGGTCGATGTGATCGCACGCAAGGTCTACGACCGCCTCACCACCGCAGCTGAGAAGCTCGTTCCCACAGCTGACCAGCTCGAACGTGAATATGGTGTGCCCATCGTGAACAAGCGCATCTCGGTCACCCCTATTGCAGAGATCTGCGCAGCTACCACCACGAGCGATCTTTCCCCCATCGCGCGCGCCATGGATAAAGCAGCGCTTGAAGTTGGTGTTGATTTCATCGGTGGCTTCTCGGCGCTCGTGCACAAAGGCGCTTCGGCAGCTGATCACAAGCTGATGGATTCCATCCCTGAGGCGCTCGCTACCACCGAGCGCGTATGCTCTTCGGTGAACGTTGGCTCCACGCGCGCCGGCATCAACATGGATGCTGTGCTCAAGATGGCGGGCATCATCAAGAAGTCTGCCGAGCTTACGGCAGACCGCCAGTGCATCGGCGCAGGTAAGCTGGTGGTGTTCTGCAACGCCGTTGAAGACAATCCGTTCATGGCAGGCGCCTTCCACGGCTCTGGCGAAGCAGATGCGGTGGTGAACGTTGGTGTTTCGGGACCTGGTGTGGTGAATGCCGTGCTGCGCAACATCTCGCCCGAAGCTGATATCACGAGCATCGCTGAAGCCATCAAATCCACTGCCTTCAAGATCACGCGCGCAGGCGAGCTCATCTCGCGCGAGGCCAGCAAGCGCCTGGGCGTCGAAAAGGGCATCCTCGATCTTTCGCTCGCCCCCACCCCTGCTGAAGGCGATTCGGTCGCCGAGATATTGGAAGCGATCGGCGTGGGCCAGTGCGGCGGACCGGGCACTACGGCAGCACTCGCGATGCTCAACGATGCGGTGAAGAAGGGTGGCGTGATGGCATCCTCTTCTGTGGGCGGCCTATCTGGCGCGTTCATTCCAGTTTCAGAAGATGCGGGCATGATCCGAGCCGCTGAAGATGGCGCGCTCTCGATCGAGAAGCTCGAAGCTATGACCTGCGTGTGCTCGGTCGGTCTCGATATGATCGCGATTCCAGGAGACACCACCGTAGAGACCATCTTCGGCATCATCGCCGACGAATGCGCGATCGGCATGATCAACAACAAGACCACGGCAGTGCGCCTTATTCCTGCTATCGGGCACAAGGTAGGCGATCAGTTGGACTTTGGTGGACTGCTCGGCTATGCACCGGTCATGCCGGTGAATCAGTTCGCTGGTAATGTGTTCGCACATCGTGGTGGCCGCATGCCTGCCCCGCTCAACTCGCTCAAGAATTAAAAGGCGAGGCGTTCCTGTTCGAACGACTCCCGCGCTCAGGCGGCTCGATCAGCTGCGTTTATGGGACAAGATCTCCTTTTCAAAGCGGAAGAATGGTTCATCTTCGCTCATCTCGTCTCGCTGGCCGTCCGATAGCGTAAGCGGATGCTTAGCGTTGAAGAATTCGACTATCTTGAAGCCGCATTTATTGACGTAGAAGTGAATGTTGCGCATCTCGATATAGGGCGTATAGAGGCTCCATATCTTTATCTGGGGATAGAGCCTCTCAACTGCCCCGATGATATTCAAGCCGTGATCGCGGTTTTGTGCCCCCACCTTTACGAAGAGGAGATCGTATTCGCCCTCTGCAGGCTTAGCCGGGTCGAAATTGAGCACTACGCCGCCCACTGCTTGCCTATCATCAAGGGCCCAGTACGATACAGCGTGCGGGTGATCGATAGATTCATCGATCACCTCATACGAGATCACTGGTGCAGGAGAGTCTTGAGAAAGAGAAGCATCCTGAATAACAAAAGCGTCAAAAGCCTCTTTCATGCTCAAGGTGAATGATTCACGCGAATCGGCGGTTAAAGGAACGAGTTCGATTGGCATAGCAACACCTTTCAGACTAAAACTTCCGAGCTCACTCGGCATCTTGTCTGACAGGCGGTACGAAACCCCTACGCTACGGCGTACTGTCCTCCGATGCGTATTTGATTGTAACATGCGTTGTTGACTTGTTGACGGCAATGGTTAAAACCTAGCTAGCCGAAAAGCTTGAAGAGCAGGCCAAGCACAGGGTTGCCTAGAACTAACCTCTCCATAGCGTAAAAGCTTCGTTGCACCTAAACAACAAAGTGGTGCTTATTCTTTTCTCCGTCACGATGAGCAGTATCATTCATCCCGAAGAATACGCTTGCTTCGCAGGTAAACAAGGCGATTGCTCACCTGCAAAGCAGTTTGAAGCAGCTCGACAGGATAGAGCAGATGGATCAACACCGTTCAAACAAATCAGTCACGCCAGCTAAAGCACCAAAGCATCCCGCGACACGCTCGAACACCGGCCTTCATGGCAAAGCGCTTGCCCTCACCTTCACCGGTCTTATGCTCGCCATGTTCGTGAGTTCGCTTTCAGAGACCATCGCAGCTACTGCGCTTCCTACCATCGTGGGCGATTTAGGTGGCGTCGAAATCATGCAGTGGGTCACCACCACCTACGTACTCGCCTCCACCATAACCATGCCGCTCTATGGCAAACTGGGCGATCTGATCGGAAGAAAAGGCCTGCTGATGACCGCGCTTGGACTCTACACACTGGGCAAAGTGATCTGCGGCATCTCCCTCAATATGGAAATGCTCATCACGGGCCGCATGATCTCAGGCATTGGCGGTGGTGGTCTTATCATCCTCTCACAAGCCACGCTCGCTGATGTTATCCCGCCCCGCAAACTGGGCACCTACATAGGCGTTATGGGTGCAGTCTTCTCTGTTTCAAGCGTCCTTGGTCCACTCCTGGGCGGCTGGTTCGTTCAGGTGACGGGCTGGCGCTGGATCTTCTGGTTCACCGTGCCGCTTGCTCTCATCGCTATTGGTGTGCTGGGAGCATTCCTGCCAAAGGAGCACACGGCGCAAAAGAGGCCGAGCATCGATTGGCTCGGCACGGTAACCATCACGCTCTTCGTTATCTCGCTTACCCTATGCATTTCCTGGGGTGGCACGGTTTACGCATGGAATAGCCCCGAGATCGGAGTGCTCTTGATCGTATTCGTGGCTGCGACCATTGGGTTCATCGAATGCGAGAAGCATGCGAAAGAGCCTATCATCCCACTCTATCTGTTCAAGAACAGGAACTTCGTGCTGTGTTCGGTGGTGGGGTTCTTGATCGAGATCGGTTTCATGGGTACGATGAACTATCTTCCCACCTACTTCCAGATCGTCGACAGGATGTCGCCCGAAGATTCAGGGCTCGCGTGTGTGCCCTTGAGCTTTGGCGTAGTTATCATGTCCACCATAACTGGTTGGCTTGCCTCCAAGACCGGGCACTACAAATGGATGCCCATCGCAATGTGCGCACTTGCAGGCATCGGGTTCTTCCTCATGTCCACCATGCAGATCGGACAAGCACTCTGGATCCCGTTGCTCTACCTGTTCATCTTAGGCGTAGGCTTTGGTACCGGCCTGCAGATATTGGTCTTGGTCGTGCAGAACGAATTCTCTCATTCGCTGGTTGGCACTGCGACCGCTGCGAACAATTTCTTCCGCCAGATCGGATCGACCGTTGGCGCTGCGCTCGTCGGAGCGATGTTCACCGCACGTCTTACCGCAGATCTTGCTGGTCAACTGCCAAAAGCCGACAACCTCACCTTGAGCGCGCTCACGCCTTCAGTAGTCGATAAGCTCCCTGAACACCTGCAAACTGTTATCGCTAACGGTTATTCCGATGCGCTCGTTCCACTATTCGGATACTTCGTTCCACTCGCGATTGCTGGTCTGATCCTGATGATCTTCCTGAAGCAGCACCCACTTGCGACCACTATCGATCACAAGGGCACGGGCAAATAAACAGCATGGACAAGGTACTCGATGTTGCCGGAGGTGCCTTTGATGGGCGATTCGATCACGCCTTCCACATGAAAGCCCACCTCCGTAAGCGCCTCTTCAACCTCCCTAACCACGCGCTCGCGCACGGCCGCATCGACCACGATGCCACCATCAGTCTCTCCTTGCTTGCTCTCGAACTGTGGCTTGATAAGACCTATGAAGATGGACCCTTCATGTGCCAACGCGGCGAACACTTCTGCGAGCGAGGCCATGCCGATGAAGCTCAGATCGCATACGATCACATCGAACGGTGCTCCCAAGTCTTCAGGAGCTGCAAGCCGGATATTCGTGCGTTCGAACACGCGCACGCGCGGGTTCTGACGCACCTGCCAGGCAAGCTGCCCATAGTTCACATCAACGCAGGTGACTTCAGCAGCACCAGCTTGTAAAAGGCAATCGGTGAAGCCACCCGTTGAAGAGCCGATATCAATGCAACGCAAGCCTGAGACATCGACCCCGAACCCATCGAGAGCACCCTGTAACTTGTGGCCGCCGCGCGAAACGAACGCCCGCGCATTCTTCACGTAGATATCCGCATCGGGCGAAACTTTGAGGGCAGCACTGGAAACATAGACATCATCGACACGCACCTCACGTGCGATCACCGCCCGCAACGTCGCGTCTGTATCAGGGAAATATCCCTGTTCAACGAGTATTTCATCAAGTCGTTGCTTCTTCATCATGCACTATCTCGATCAATTGGACAGCCAACGCGATGGATGCCAAGAATGACGAGCGAGGCTAAGCAAAAGCGATCCTTGAAATCCACTTTTGCGACAATTGACGCGCAAAAGTTAGTTCAAGGTCGCGTTGCCTCGAGCGAGCGTTCTTGGCGTTCATCGCTCTATACGCCCAAGTAGTTACCTCTTCATGAACTACATGCCCAGCTCTGCAGGAGCCTGCTTTTCGTCCAAGATCCGTAAGAATTGACGCTCGGTCAAGATCGGCACGCCTAGCGTCTCTGCCTTGGTGCGCTTCGACCCCGCATCCTGACCGCAGATCACGTAGCTCGTCTTCTTGGAAACACTGCCCGAAACCTTCGCACCGAGCGCTTTCAAGCGCTCGCCTGCTTCATCGCGCGTCATACCGGACTCGACCAAGCTGCCAGTCAAAACGAACGTAAGTCCTTCAAGCGGCTGTTCGCCCACTTCGACGATCTCTTCA
This sequence comes from uncultured Eggerthella sp., assembly GCA_902464295.1. Classification (GTDB taxonomy): domain Bacteria; phylum Actinomycetota; class Coriobacteriia; order Coriobacteriales; family Eggerthellaceae; genus Anaerotardibacter. The sequence continues at coordinate 2,100 of CABQIW010000016.1, read as the reverse complement.
ACGAGCGCGAACCCTTCAGCCTTCAAGCGCGCGAGCACAGCCTGGTTCGTTTCGTTGGCCAAGAAGGAGTGAACGCTCTCAGCGATCACAAGCCCGACACCGGGAATCGCAGAGAGCTCTTCCACGCTCGCCTTCGAAAGCGCCTCGAGCGAAGGGTACGCGTGCACGATCAGCTCTGCCGTGGTCTTGCCCACATGACGGATGCCCAGGCCGAACAATACGCGCGCAAACGAACGCGTCTTCGATTCTTCGAGCGCAACCATGAGCTTCTTCGCGACCACCTCACCGAGCAGAATCGGTTCACCCTCGCGATTAACGCGGTTCATATCCAGATTGGCAAGGTCAGCTTCGGTGAGCTTGTAGTAATCAGCAACATCAGCCACCTTGCCCGTGGCGAGCAAACGCGTAACGATCTCTTCGCCCATGCCTTCGATATCGAGCGCGTTGCGGCTCGCCCAGTGAATAAGGCGTTCCTTCGCCTGCGCTGGGCAATCGAGCGAAACGCAACGATAGACCGCCTCGCCCTCCTCACGTACGATCGGAGAACCGCAACTGGGACAGCTCATCGGCATCTGCCAAGGCACCGAATCTTCAGGACGAAGCGAAAGGATAGGACCGAGCACCTCAGGGATCACGTCGCCCGCTTTGCGCACGACCACCGTATCGCCGATGCGCAAGTTCTTGCGCGCGACCTCATCGCTATTATGGAGTGTCGCGCGTGCGACCACCGAACCAGCCACCCGCACGGGATCGAGCTCAGCCACGGGCGTGAGGGCACCAGTGCGTCCCACCTGTACGGTGATATCGCGCAGGAGCGTGGTCTTCTCTTCAGGCGGGAACTTATACGCGATCGCCCAGCGCGGGGCACGCGAGGTAAATCCCAGTTCGCGCTGCTGGGCGAAGGAATCGATCTTCACCACCACTCCATCGATCTCATACGGCAAGCTGTCGCGCATCTCTAGACAATGCTTGCAAAAATCGAGCACCTCACTGCGCTTCTCACAACGGACCACATCGGGGTTAACGTGAAAGCCGCATTCTCGCAGCCATGCAAGCAGCTCCCACTGCGAAGTGGCGGTGATGTTCGCCTCGTCGGCGATCGCATAAATGAACGTGGAAAGATCACGCTCGGCGGTCACATGATAATCCTTCTGGCGCAAGCTTCCGGCTGCCGCATTGCGCGGGTTCGCGAACGCTGGCTTGCCCTCTTTTGCAGCCTGGCGATTCAGCTTCTCGAAGCTCGCCTTCGACATATAGATCTCGCCACGCACCTCGATCGGCGCATCCAGGTTCACGATATGTTCCTTGCCTGCGCTTGCCAGCTGCAGCGGCACATCACGCACGGTGCGCACGTTCACGGTCACATCTTCGCCCGTCGTGCCATCGCCACGCGTGGCCGCCATGACAAGCGACCCGTTGTCGTACGTGAGCGCGATCGACGAACCATCGATCTTGAGTTCGCACACCACGGGAACGAAACGCCCAAAATGGCTCTCCATGCGGTCCATCCAGGCTTCGAGCTCATCAGTGTCGAGCGCATTATCGAGCGAATACATGCGAACTGCATGCTGAACAGGCGTGAATTGGGTCGCCACTGCCCCGCCCACACGCTGGGTTGGCGAAGACGGGTCGAGGAACTGGGGGTATTTCTTCTCGAGCGCATCGAGATCGCGCAGCAGCGAGTCGAAGGCCGCATCGGAGATCTCGGGGGCGTCCTTCACATAGTAGAGATAGCTGTGATGTTCGATCTCGTCGCGCAGCTTCTGGATGCGTTCGTGAGCACTGTTCTGTTGCGTTTCGTCTGCCATAGCGCCAGGCTACCTTTCCTCTTCATTCGTGGTGTCGCAAGCTTCCCGCTGGTCAAGCTCGCTTAAGAACTTCTGTATGGCCTGTGGAAGGGATTCGACCACCTCTTCGGCGCACACGCTCACTTCACTGAACTGCTCAGCCGCGATCTTTCCCGCTTCACCATGAAGTGCCACGCCCAAGCACGCTGCCTTGAAAGGAGCGACTCCTTGAGCGAGCAAGCCACCGATCGTACCAGCAAGCACATCGCCCGTACCTGCTTTTGCGAGCGCCGCTGTTCCCGCGGTGTAGACC